>NZ_JAUJED010000015.1:323039-394348 GCF_030442075.1 Vibrio sp. TMPB1044
TCGCCAAACAGAAAGGCTCTGTCCCCCTTTACGCTCATGGTAATAGTCGTTATTGTGATTCTCTACGTCATCATCACAAGGACTGTCTGAGAGTTATGAACAGCACGATTGAAACTATTCTGGGGCACCGCTCCATTCGTCAATATACAAATCAACCGATTGAAAAAGCACAACTTGATGTGATTATTCAGGCTGGTCTCGCGGCTTCATCATCGAGCTTACTGCAGGCTGTTTCTATCGTGAGAGTGACAGACAAAGAGAAGCGTAAGCTGCTAGCGGAATATGCAGGTAACCAAGCTTACGTTGAGAACGCGGCTGAGTTTTTGGTGTTCTGTATCGACTATCAACGCCACGCTCAAATCAACCCTGAAGTGAAAACCGACTTTACCGAACTGACTCTGATTGGCGCGGTAGATTCTGGCATCATGGCGCAAAATTGCATGCTGGCTGCGGAATCTCTTGGCTTAGGTGGTGTGTACATTGGTGGTTTGCGTAACAGCGCACAACAAGTCGATGAACTGTTAGAACTACCACAACACACCGCCGTATTGTTCGGAATGTGTTTAGGTCACCCGGCGCAGCAACCAGAGGTTAAGCCTCGCCTTCCAGCTCACGTAGTAATGCACGAAAACCAATACCAGCCATTGAGCCTAGATGAAATCACGAGCTACGATGAATCAATGCAAAGCTATTACGCAAACCACTCAAGCAATCAAAAGCAGAGCAGTTGGTCACAACAGATCACACAGAAGCTGTCTGGCGAATCTCGCCCACACATTCTGCCTTACTTAAACAGCAAACAGCTGACCAAGCGATAAGTCTAGAACAGAGCTCAATACAGAAAAGACTCAGATGAGCGAGCTCAATTTTCGCCATCACAAACAAAAATGTCAGCGTAAGATACGCTGACATTTTTCATTTCTACGGGATTAATTCTCTTACAAGTACTTCTCTATCGGTAACAACTGCAGGAAGCCTGACTGCATTCGTTCCCACTTGCCTGTTTCAGGTTCGCTGTCCCAACTTTGCTCGCCGGAATACCAATACACATCACCGTCTTCCAGTTCTAATCGCCAGCTGTTTTCTTCACTCATCGCTTGCTCAATAGTTTCTGCTAATGTTTCAGCAATCTCTTTATTCTCGATGATCAAAACCGATTCAGTATTGAGATAGGTAGAGCGCAAGTTGAAGTTAAATGATCCGATACTCGCAATGCTGCGGTCAAATACGACTGATTTAGCATGCAGACCATAGGCGGTCGTTGGAGCGCATTTAGTCGCGTCTTGAGTCGATTCTTCACACAGCTGAGACTCTGGTTTGAGCTCAAACAGATCAATACCATGCTCTAGCATATCGGAGCGTCTTCCAGCGTAAGCAGAGTGGTTGCTCACAAGATCATTAGAGGCCATTGAATTGGTCAGCGCCTTTATTTCAACATTGTTGTTACTCAGAGATTGCCACTCATCAAGTTGACCATCATCAAACACTAGATAAGCCGATTCAAGCAAGATCTCTTGTTTCGATTCGCTCGCTAGTTTCCCAAGAAGAACCGCGGTCGCTTTCGGTTGATCGGTATTGTCTGAATCGATAGGCACTGGTGGATCGTAAACAAAACGCGCATTTACCCAAGTCATCTCACCAATCACCTCTTTCAGCAAGCTATCAGCAGCCTCAGGATTTAATGGTAACTCTGGGTAGTTTTTGTATTGCGGAACGGTTATATCGTCAATCTTTGAAAGATCCGGTTGTTCCTCGTCACCTAACATATCGACTGGGTAAGACCAACGGCTGTCCCAATACTCAATAAAGCTGGTTTGGATAGTGGTAACGACTGTTCCCATCACCAATACATCACGATCTCGGAAGTTGATCTCGTCAGAAAGATCGAAATATTCATCACCAATATTACGTCCACCAACCACAGACAAGGTGCCATCTACGGTAAACGACTTGTTGTGCATACGGCGGTTTAAGCGAGAGAAGTCGCCAAGGAAGCTCAACCACTTACTGAAACCACGGCGCGTTGGTGTTGGGTTGAAGATGCGGATCTCGACATTCGGGTGAGCGTCGAGTGCCGATAATAGGCCTTCACGCTCGTTGAGATTGATATCATCCAGCATTACGCGAACCTTCACACCACGCTCAGCCGCGGCTAACAAACGGCTGGCGAGGTAGCTGCCTGATTCATCTGAGTTCCAGATGTAGTATTGAATATCAATGGTGTGCTCTGCACTTTCAACCAACGCCAATCGCTGCGCTAAAGCATCCCAACCGGATTCTTGTAAACGAACGGCGGTCGTCGCCTGCTCTGATGCTGGTTGATATTCATCTGCCAAAACCGACAAAGTGCTTGGTCCATAAGAGGTGTACGGTTCTGCAGAGTGGTCGATGCCTTCTGGTAATGAAGAACAACCGCCCAGAATAGCGGCTAAAATTAAGGTTAAACTGATGCGTTGGAGCACAGGCATGTGTCTGACTTCCTTTTCACGATGACGTCTTTGAGAGTTGTCCCGACAGCTTTCGACTCACAAGCTATTCAGGTCTATTCATTGATTATTACTGCTAAATCCATAAATTTATAGGTAATTATCCAGTATAAATGAAACATCACTACTCGAACGTGAGCAACACAGCACCAAAGTACCCTCTTCGTCTATCAATCTTTGCTGCAAGATCACAACGATTTCAGCTGCTCGATACCCAAACAATAGAGGCCTAAAGGCTTTCTCACCATCTCAACCGTAATCTCTGTTCTATCCGGGTTACAGTTCAATGCAAGCGCGTAACCGTGTAAATAGTCCACTAGCAAATGAAGAGCGTCTTCGGTTTGCTCTAGTGTGAGATTCAGCGGGTTCACTACCGCTTCAAAGCGCTCACTAAATACCTCAACGGGCCCAAGCGACTTCATCGTTAACAAGGTTTCAAGTAAGCCACTATAGTCATTTAACACCGACAGGTAACTCACGCTGAGTTGATAAAGATTCTCTTGCCACTCTTGGTTCTGTTCAGGCTGTGCCACCTCTTCCACCAAAGAGACAGTGATCGATTCCAATAGATCATTTTTGTTTTTGAAGTAATGGTATATCGCCATCGCATCTACGCCGAGTTCTGTGGCTAACCCTCTGATACTCGGAACTTTACCGCCTTCACGCATCATGCCCTTTGCCGTATCTAAGATCTTTTCGGCACTCAGTTGGCTTGATCCACTCTTTGGTCGACCTCGTTTTTGATCCTTGACAGTCATATCACCACCTCTTAAACTTAATTTCTACACTGTAGAATATTTTAATTTAATAGAGCGTGAATGCCAAGTTCCAGTTCAATTTCGGAGTTAACAATGTCAAATATTGTCTTTATCGGTGCGAGTCTTGATGGTTACATTGCAGACAAAAAAGGTAGTCTAGATTGGCTACAAGCAATCCCAAACCCAGAGGGTGATGACATGGGGTACAACGCCCATATCGATCGTATTGATGCTTTAGTAATGGGCCGAAATACAATGGATATGGTGTTGAGCTTCGGTATTGATTGGCCTTACACAAAGCCTGTTTATGTATTGAGTAACACTTTAAATGAAGTACCTCAAGAACTTGAAGGTAAGGTATTTTTGATGAAGGGCGAGCTTAAACAGATTGTCGCGGATTTGAACAACAAAGGCCTAAAGAACTTGTACATCGATGGCGGCATCACCATTCAAAACTTCATGAAAGAAGACCTGATTGATGAGCTGATCATCTCGACCATTCCTGTCGTGCTTGGTGGTGGCTCCCCGCTATTTGGTGACTTAGTCTCTCCTCTCGACTTTACACTGAAAAGTGTCACGACTTACCTTGATGAGATCGTAACCACTCACTACTTACGTAAGCGCTAAATCTGTTGTTCGCATAAAGGTTATGTACCGATCAACACTGAATGACTGCATACATTAACAAACAACAAAAAGCCCGTTCATAATGTCTGAACGGGCTTTTTAATCAAATCAGAATATTCGCTAAGCTGGAGACTCGCTCAGTGTTGGCTCAGACACTGTTGTTTGTTGTTTCTGCCATTTATCCACGACCAGTGCAGCAATCATGTCACCTTCTACGTTCACCGCGGTACGGAATGTATCTAACGGGCGTTCAATAATGAGCAGAATCGCGATCGCTTCCAGTGGTATACCAGCGGCCAATAACACCAGCTGCATGCCAGACATAGATCCAGATGGCATACCCGGAGCCCCCACAGAAGAGACCATCGCCATAATGAAGATCATCACCAAGCCAGAAGTGGTGAGATCAACACCGAACAACTGAGCCAAGAAAATTGCCGCAACCCCTTCGAAGAGTGCCGTACCATCCATGTTCATCACTGCACCAAGTGGTAACACCATGCTGCTCGTACTTTGCGATACACCGAGCTTTTCTTCCGCACTCTTCATCGCAAGTGGCAAGGTAGCAGAGCTTGATGACGTTGCGAACGCCATCGCCATCGGTGCCGAGATACCTTTGAATAGTGTGCTAAGACGAATCCCGGTCATCACCTTCGCAATAGTCGGCAGTACAATCGCTCCGTGGATCAAAGTCAGCACAAACACGAGCAAAGCAAACAGCGCCAATTGCTCAAACAGTGACTCACCACCACGAACTGTAAAATCGAGAACAATGGCGAAAACCGCTAGCGGAGCTAAATGAATGATCCAACCGACAATAGTATTGATGCTCTTGTTCAAACCATTAAGCACCTCAAAAATTGGGTGTTTTTCTGGCAATGAAGAAAGTAGAGCAATACCCAGCATGAATGAGAACACGACAATCGCGAGCAAGTTACCATTGGTTAACGCCGCTACCGGGTTCACTAGTGCCATACTAAAAAGCTTGCTGGCAATCGCAGCTCCGCCTGCAGCATCTTCACTTATGAGCTGAACACCATCTCCAACCGGAGCGAAGCTAGTTAGTGGTTCCCAAGCAGGCAGCAACAGTGAGGCACCCAAGCCCAAAGAAATGGCCACCAACGTCGTGAAGCTATAGAAAAGCACCGTATTGCGGCCAATTTTCTTCAATCGAGTTATCGAGCCAATGCTTGTTATACCCTGCAATAACGAGAATAAAACCACTAACCCAACGACCATTTTTAGCAAGCCGATATAGGTAGTTTTGCCAAGCATTAAGAACTGATACCAACCCGACTGGGTTACATCAGATGTTGGAGAAATAAGTTGTGCGAGAAACCAAGCAAGCAATGCAGCTAGCATCAGTTGAAGAGGTAGAGAGCGGCGAAGTTTGGTCAACATAAGGACGATTCCAGTAACCCTGTAGGACAATTCAGATACCTTTATTAAAGGGAAACGCCTTTAATAAAAATATGCCTTGGTAAAGCATGCCTAGGAAAAAATAAAGTCCGTTAGATTCAATCTAACGGACTTTATGAAAACCAGATGAGGTTTAAGATTTAAGGCTATTTATCCATGTGTAGAACAGTACGGATAGACTCACCTTTGTGCATTAATTCAAATGCTTCGTTTACGTCATCTAGACCCATAGTATGAGTGATGAACTCTTGTAGTCCGAATTCACCTGCCATGTAACGGTTTACGATTTCTGGAAGCTCTGAGCGACCTTTAACACCACCGAAAGCAGAACCACGCCATACACGACCAGTTACTAGTTGGAACGGACGAGTTGAGATCTCTTGACCAGCGCCAGCAACACCAATCACAACTGATTCACCCCAACCTTTGTGGCAGCACTCTAGTGCTTGACGCATCACGTTTACGTTACCGATACATTCGAATGAGTAATCAACACCACCGTCTGTCATCTCAACGATAACGTCTTGGATTGGCTTGTCGTAGTTCATTGGGTTGATGCAGTCAGTCGCGCCTAGTTGTTTCGCTAGCTCGAACTTGCTCTCGTTGATATCAACACCGATGATTTTGCTTGCACCAGCCATACGAGCACCAATGATTGCAGAAAGACCGATACCACCTAGGCCGAATACAGCAACTGTGTCGCCTTTTTCAACTTTCGCTGTGTTCAGTACCGCACCCATACCAGTAGTTACGCCACAACCTAGAAGACAAACCTCCTCAAGAGGTGCTTCTTTGTTTACTTTCGCTAGTGAAATTTCTGGAAGTACCGTGTACTCAGAGAAAGTAGAGCAACCCATGTAGTGGAAGATTGGCTCACCGTTTATAGAGAAACGGCTTGTACCATCTGGCATTAGGCCTTTACCTTGAGTTTCACGGACCGCCTGACAAAGGTTAGTTTTACCAGACTTACAGAATTTACATTCGCCACACTCAGCTGTGTAAAGTGGGATAACGTGGTCGCCAACTTCAACGCTTGTTACGCCTTCGCCGATCATTTCAACGATGCCGCCACCTTCGTGACCAAGGATAGAAGGGAAGATACCTTCTGGATCGTCACCTGAAAGAGTGAATGCGTCAGTGTGACAAACACCAGTAGCAACGATACGAACAAGTACTTCGCCAGCCTTTGGCAGTTCAACGTTAACCGTTTCACGCTTTAGTGGCTCACCTGCTTTCCAAGCAACCATAGCTTTAGATTGGATATGAGTTTGACCAGGTTTAATTTCGATAGTCATGTGATATTTCCTATATTAGTCAGTCAACGTTGAGCTTGTTTGTTATCGCTCTCTCGTTTTGTTGGGGCTAGTATAGGTAGGGATACCAATTTTGATAATCCCCTATTTTTGGAAATGATTATTACGTATTGGTAATAATTAATCGAGAAAGCTAAGTTCATCACCTACACAATAGAAAATGGCTCTAATGTAGATGATGAAAGTATCCAGTAAATTTAGTCGTTATCGATCGATTTCAGCACTTTACATGGATTACCCACGGCAACCACGTTAGCTGGAATGTCTTTAGTCACGACGCTTCCGGCGCCAATCACGCTGTTTTCACCAATGGTGACGCCGGGGCAAATAATCACACCACCACCAAGCCAAACATTATCGCCAATGGTAATTGGTGTACCGAACTCAACGCCGTCTTCAACTCGGCCTTTCACATCTAATGGATGGCCTGCTGTAAGGATTTGTACATTAGGGCCAAGCAGCACATTGTCACCAATGGTGACTTCAGCCACATCCAAAATCACGCAGTTAAAGTTAGCGTAGAAGTTCTTACCCAACTTGATGTTCGAGCCGTAATCACAGCGAAATGGTGGCTCCAAATGCGCATTTTCACAGCCAGGAATGAGCTCTTGGGTTGCAGTTTTCCATTCAGACGTATCAGGAATACTGTTGTTGAGTTTTTGAAGTACCTTACGACACTCAATTCGAGCTGAATAAAGCTCTTCATCCCAAGCCTGATATGGTTCACCTGCTAGCATTTTTTGTTTTTCTGTTTTCACGTTACTTACCTATTTTCACACTACTTACCGTTTTCACATAACTTAACTAATAGTGGTCAATTCATCGACCAAAGAACGCAATGTCGCATATCTTTAACTCTCATAATAAGCACGGTTTTAAGAGGATTTCTGAGATGCGCTGCCAGTCACGATTTGTAGTGTTCGGCCAATTTAAATCGCTTCTAAACCAAGCAAGAAACATAGATAGTGCAAATAAAAAAGCCTTTGCTATCAAGCAAAGGCCGGTTTAATTAAGTGCGTTGCACGCGGCTTAGATACGCTGGGCTACCGAGTCGCGAATCACAAGGCTACCAGTGGTGTTAATAGCACCTGCTTGTTCCGAGTCTCCGACGATTTTCAGGATAGCTTTTTGCGTCATCTGTTCGAGTGGCACACTCACAGAGGTTAAGCTTGGCGTTAGAAATTCGCCCACTTTACTGTTATCAAAGCCAACAATAGAGATGTCTTTAGGTAATGAGTAACCCAGCTCTGTTAACGCTTTAATCGCGCCAATCGCCATGTCATCGTTTTCAGACAAGATCGCAGTGAAGCTTGCTTTGCTTTCCACTAAAGCTTGCGCGGCACGGTAACCACTCTCCATTGTCCAATCACCCTGAACGACATTAAGTTCATTCACTGCAATACCGTGCTTGGTTAACACATATTGATAAGCTTGGTAACGTTGTTCATCCGTTGAAGAACCCGCTTTACCACGAATTACCGCAATCTCTGCATGACCCTGCTCGATGATATGTTCAACCATCAAACAAGCACTTTGATAATGATCTGTGGTAATTGCGTGATTGGGCTTCGACGGCATTTCACGATTGAGCACCAAAATTGGTGTATCCGTGCTTTCGATGATCTGAGTAATCTCGCTTTCAGTTAAGCACTGCGGATAAATGATGATACCCGCGCATTTCATGTCGAGTAAGAAATTGATCGCCTTTCTTTCGTCTTCAGCGCTGTGTTTGCCATCGGTGATCACCAGTTGATGATTCGATTTTTCGCTATAAGATGCTGCGTGATACATCAAGGAAGAGAAGTAAGGGCCATTGAACAGCTCATTAGTGATAACAAAACCGATGAAGTTGGTCTTCTTGGTCGCCAATTGCTGAGCTAACAGGTTTGGTCGATAGCCCGTTTCTTGAATCGCATCAAAGACCTTCTTGGCAACGTCAGGCCTTACGATGTTCTTGCCGTTTAAGACACGAGAAACCGTCGACTTAGATACGCCTGCGCGGTTCGCGACATCAAGCATTGTCACCATTTGCTTCTTTCCTCATATAAAAAATTAGCCGACATAAGCCGACTAATTTAATGCTAATTCATATTGCGCGTATCTTTATATTACATAGGACGACGCAACAAGAGGCATTCTAAATAGAGGCACCATTAGATGCAATCACGCCTTTGTACCACTCAAACGACTTCTTACGTTTGCGCTCTAATGTTCCTGATTGGTCGTTGTGTTTGTCTACATAAATGAATCCGTAACGCTTTTTCATCTCACCAGTGGTGAACGACACCAAATCGATACAGCCCCAAGGGGTGTAGCCCATTAAGTCAACACCATCAATCGCAACGGCTTTTTTCATCTCTTTGATGTGATCTCCAAGGTAGGCAATACGATAGTCATCATTGATGCTGCCATCTTCTTCGATGGTATCAACCGCGCCAAAACCATTCTCAACGATGAACAGTGGTACTTCATAGCGCTCATAAAGAGATGCTAAGCAATAACGCAGGCCTGTTGGGTCAATCGGCCAGCCCCAATCGCTCGACTTGATGAACGGGTTATCGACCGAATTTTCATGACCACCATCCATTACGTCTTCAGTCGACTGATGCGAAGAAGAATCCAAAGTATTCGACATGTAGTAGCTAAAACCGAGATAGTCAGCTTTGCCTTCTTTTAAGATTTGCTCATCTTCAGGCTGCATCTCAATATTGAAGCCTTTAATAGCCCAATCGCGTTTTGCGTAGCTTGGGTAGTGACCACGAACCATGACATCAGAGAAGAAATAACGATCACGCATTGCTTGCTGCGCCACCATGATGTCTTCTGGCTTTGAAGAACGAGGGTAGAAAGGCACCATCGCACACATTGCACCGATCTGAAGATCTGGGTTGATCTCATGACCTTTCTTAACTACCAATGCGCTTGCAACAAACTGGTGGTGAACCGCTTGGTACATCGCTTCTTGAGGCTTTTCGCAATGTGGGAACTTCACGCCAGAGCACAACCAACCGAAGATATCTGCCGAGGTATTCATCTGGTTGTTGATCTCGTTAAACGTCATCCAGTATTTCACTTTGTGCTGGTAACGCTCCATCACCATGGTTGAGTACTTAACAAAGAAGTCGATCACTTTACGGTTCATCCAGCCACCGTATTCTTTGGCTAGATGGTAAGGCATTTCAAAGTGGCTCAGCGTCACAACTGGCTGAATATCGTATTTCAGAAGCTCATCAAACAGGTCATCGTAAAATTTTAAGCCCGCTTCACATGGCTCAGCTTCATCACCATTCGGGAAAATACGCGTCCACGCGATACTAGTACGGAAACACTTAAAGCCCATCTCAGCAAATAACTTAATGTCTTCTTTGTAGCGATGGTAGAAATCAACCGCCACTTGGTTTGGGTAGTTTTCACCATCGATTACACCATCGGTGATTCGACGTTGTACTCCATGAGCGCCTGCCGTTAACACATCGACCACACTCACACCTTTACCATTCGCATCCCAGCCGCCTTCTAGCTGATGCGCCGCAACCGCGCCACCCCATAAAAAATCGTTTGGAAATTCGTTGTTCATACCATCACTCGCTACAAGTTATTCGCTAGAAAATAGATAGGTTTAAGATAACAAACTTAAAAGCTGCAACTCTGAAACCGATTTCAAGATACAATAAAGATACACATTGAAACCGGTTTCAACAACTGTTTTTGATCTTTTTTTGATCACAAAGTGAATCTAAGGGAAGTGCTCATGATTTACAGCTAACGTTCAAAAACGCCAATACTAAATACAAAAAAACCAGCTCAACTAAGGTTGGGCTGGCTTTACATTGTTCAAGAAAAAATAGAGCAGGCTAAGACAATGGCAATTGACGGATCATTTGCTGTACTTCATTACCATATTTTATGCGCTGTCTGGTCTCTTCGAGTGCGTACATTTGGGTCTTCTTAGCAGCAGGATTAGCACTTCTGCCTTCAGTTACCATATTATCCGCTGATGACTTTTCCTGATCCAAGCGCCCAGGTATCGTTTTGACCGTAGACCAGCCCAAACTGCCAATCGAGCGCGCCGTCATTATACCTTGATAGATGGTATAGCCACGTGCACCAACCTTTACTTGCCCAAGGAGGATCTTTGTGTAACCACCATGAATCGGAGGTGGCGTGTACGTCATCGTCTTGCCGCCCTGAGTCATTCTGGTCGCTATCACCCGTCCCTCAGAGCTTCCTATGCGCATGGCCGGGTTCGTTTTACTCGCCCATGCCACATTGTACTCACTCGAAGGCCTGATTTTATTCATTAAGCGAGAGCCAAGGCCTGGCTGTGTCACATCTTCCAAAGCACCACCAGCTCTTACCCAACGCAGATTCTGAACCGACTTATAGGCCGAATATCCACCACTCACCACACCAATAATATCGAACGGAATCGTCGCTATATCGAGTTTACGGGAAATGTCCCCATCATCGATAACGCCAGATGCGATTTGCAATGCGCCACTGGTCATCCCAGCAATACCACCGATGATACCAGCCGCCAACACCAAGCTTGATCCACCAGTAGGTGCCGCCAATGCAATACCCACAATACCCGCGATCACACCAAAAGCACCAAACAAGATCTTGCTGATGTTCAGGTGCCCACTTGGGTCAGTGAAATTAATAGGATCATTGTGACAATACACATAAGCATTATGAACACCCTCATTAAAAGGCGCCAAACTGTCGGGGGCATTGAAACGCATCAGCTTAGGTTGGTAAACACGATAGCCTTGTCCTAAGTGATAACCTTGCAACACGGGGTCTAGCCACTCACCATTGAAGCCAATGTCTGAATGAGAGATTGTCATCGACTGCGCCATCGCCAAACGAACTGAAGTCGGTAGCAAGGATATGCCACCAGCCACTGCCGCTGTTTGACCAATTTTAATCAGAAACTGACGGCGATTAAGTGGGGTAATAAATACCGAGTCTTTATTATTCATTTGCATTCCCCGCTTGATCGCGTTGTCCATATGGAGAGTAACGGTACATCGAGCCCGTTTTCCCTGAAGTATTAGAGGCAATGACAGAACCATTTTGATCCGTCGCTAACAGGGTCGTCTCCGAGCCTGTCTCTGACCATATTGGTACCCCTTCGTGATAGACATACTGAGTCAGTTTGCCATTTTCTTCTATTGCTGAGAGATCACCCCATAGATAACTAAAGTGACGAGATTCCGAAGACGATAGCTGTGCAGACAATCGGTCATTGCTGTCATACTGATAAAGCCATTCAGTATTATCAGCTAGCACACGCTGTAATCGATCGAAGTTGTCATACTCGAGCACTCGACCATCCGCATCTTGAACCATGTTGCCATTCAAGTCGTATTTCACTGTTACCTGACCATCGAGTTGTGGGTGGGAATGAGTGATACGAGTCAACTGGCAAGGATCATCCGATTCATAAAAGTAACGAGCGAAATCCTCAGATTCAGTAGTAACTGTGCGTTGCGTCAGCATGTTACCTAGCTCATCGAAGCTCCAATCAATAGACGTCATAGGCTGAGACCAATCACTCAGTGGGCCAACGCCGAAGAACTCGACTTTCGTCAACTGAGAAAGGTCATCATAGGTATAGATTTCCGTCAGATTACCTAAAGTTGCACACTCCTTTTTACGAGAATTAAGCAGCCCTAACGCGTTATATTCTTGTGACTGCTCAAAGATATAATTATCGTTCAAGGCTATAGCTCGGTTGACTTCGCGACTATATTCATCCCATTCGAGTTCAGTGACTTGGGTTTGATTACCCGATATCAATGTTTCTAGTATCACTCGATCAAACTCATCATATTCGTAGTAAACCGTTGTTGAATTTGAACTCAACTTCACTAATCGTCCGAGTTCGTCGTAGCCATATTGGCGAGTGTCCGTGTCACTATCAATTGCAGCGATAACCCCACCATCGGAGTAGCTGTAATAACGAGACTGACCATCATTCACCTCGGCTTCAGGCAAACCTTTAGTCGAGTAGATAATGGTACTTTGATTACCTTCACTGTCCTGACTCCCTGTCGGTAAGCCGGATATTGGGTCATGACTGTAACTAGAAGCCTGCCCATCAGACGACTTAGCACTTAGCACACCCAATTGGCTATCGCGAGTAAATATCCTTGTTGGGGCTGCCATGCTGGTTTCAGTTTCTGGGATATTGCTGCTATCCGCATAAGTCCACGCCAATGAAGCTTGGGGGCTCGCTCCTCTGCGCAAGGATCGCGGACGTCCCAATCCATCAATATCGCGTTGCCCTAAAGTCACCCCACCAATTTTCAGATCTACAACTTGTGACTGATCGGTATGTTCAGCGTAAGTGATATCTTGATCGACACCGTTCGCTTGAGTCATGCGAACAACACGATCAAAACGGTCGTAGTGGTAATGCTTAGATCGAGCGAGAGGATTCGTTTCTTTAATCAATCTTCCCCATGAGTCGTACTCATAATTCCAACTGTTGATGCCTTGCTCTTTTTTCTCTTCTAACCCCCAGCTATTCAGAGAGCTGACCGTCATGGTCAAGCCTTCAATACCTTGAGTTTTCTTACGTGAGGCGAGGTTATTGAACTCGACACGACGTTTTCCATTCGCTAACAGAGTCGCTTTAACCTGATCCCACTCATCGTATTCATAGCTTTCTGTTAAGACCACAGGCGCCGATCTGGAATTGCGATCAGGCAACACATCGTAAGTACTCTTACTTTGGAGTCTGCCCAACGCATCGTACATTTTTGTCCATACGACCGAGCTACCAACTTTAGCCTCTAATTCACGTCCTTGACCGTCCCAGCTTTGTTCACACAAGTTGCCTTTGCAATCGGTTAGCAACAAGGTTTGTCGACTCATACCAGTATCAACAATGTATTGATACGAACGGGCTGCACTTCCTTCAATCCGTTCTTCAGTAGTTCTACGAAGCGAATCATAAGTAAATGCACAGCTAACTCCGTCTGAATCGACATGACGCGCGAGTTCTCCAATATCAAGGTAGTGCCCAACCGCAAGATTGGTTTTCGTATTGTCGTGACAGGTCAGCTCTTCGTGTTCTTCAAGGACATCGCTATCCAACTCATAGCGATAGTGAGAAATAGCAGAATACGTGCCGTTAGGATGAAGAATGTCATTTTGGACTGAAGCCAATCGTCCGAAAGAGTAAGTATCACCAGTATCAGTTTGATAAGCGTAATGACTTCTATAGCGTTGGACGTCTTCTTCCAAACTCAGAACCACATCACGATGGCCATTCAGCCCCTCAAGAGAAGCATATTGATAAGAGATCACTCTCTGTTCTGATCCATTGTTGAGCGTACGAGATTTTACGAAATTCACCATGTCAGTAGGCGATGCAGGACAACCTTCCTCACCATTTTTAGCGTAGTATTCGTAACGTTCTGCGATGTCATTCTCATCAACGAACTTAAGCATGTTGCCGTACTCGTCATAGTCCCAAAATCGACTTTGAGCTTGGCTATCCGATCCAGAAAACCAGATTTGTTCCTCTTTACTGATCAAAGAATACTGAGCAGGTTGATCCGAAAACTGTTGGTTATCAATCGCTGGGTATTCCAGCCTTTTCAAATGAACAAGGTTTCCGTTAACCTGTCTAGCTTCTTCAACGAGTAAGTGAAATTGATTGTATGTTTGCGCTGTTACAACGGTGCCATTTTCAATTTTTTGGACGCGATAAGTATATTCGTAACCACGCTCAAGCAGGTTATCAAGCCCTTCACTTAATTCACCACCACGTACACCATAACCCATGAAATTGCGGCTATCTGTACCAACACTGTCGTAGGTTGTGGTAATAACTGGCGAATTAAGGGTGAGGACATCGTGTGCAGTAACTGCTGGTAAATAAGTCATTGAGTTGACTCGAATACCATCAGCTTTATATCTCAAACGCTCGGTCAAACCACAAGGGTGATTTACTTCATTGATTAGCGTATATGAACCAATGCTTTCATAACCAAAACTATAGCTACCTGCTTGTTCTGGTAAATTGCATTTGACGAGCTTGTTATTGCTAAGAGTAAGACTGAAATAAGCTTCATGGGTGCTGCCAATATTAGTAAAAATATTAACGCGCCCTACCGAAATATACTCGACCCACAACAGTGCGGTCTGTTTGGTTGTTCTATCATCCCAAATTTTATCTAGGCGCTTATTTTGTCCCACGTTGAGCCAAGAAAAGTAGAGAGCATGGCCATTACTTTGAGTGATCTTAATGATGTCGCCATCTTTATCTAAAAGATCAATACGGCCATTTTTATACGTAATTTCATAGCCATTCGCGCTAGAAGATACCGAAAAATCGAGCAGTTTCTTGTAGCGAATACTCATTTCGATATTGGCATTTAATTCAGCACGGTAGGACTGCCCATTTGCAAGGTAGAGCTGTTGGTTCTCGATGTCGTATCTTGGGAGATTCAATTTCCAGCCCTTACCGAAACCAAGGTTGTCCGTCGAGTAAGGTGAGAATTGAATGGATATATCGAAGTTTGGTCCCTTAAGCCAGTTACCAATAAGAGAGCCAAGTAAGATTTGATATGAATAGCTTCTGGTTCTTTGGTCTACGCCGCCCGAACAAAAGCTATCAAAGTTAAAAGCGTTTGAAGTCCAATTAGACATAAATTTCCCCTAAAGTGAATGAGTTAGCTCAAAGTGGATGAGCTAACTCTGTTTTATCTGGATGTTATTGGCTAACGAGATTCCAATGGGTGTAATCCCATTTCTGGCCGCCACCAGTAAATTCACTTTGAGGATAAATAAGCTTTAGTGGTCCTTTATTTCCGTATTGGTCAAATACAGTAAATCGGTACTCTTTTTGAGAATCATTGTTCGATGTCCCGCTATTTGAATAAAGCAATTGGCTCAGAGTCACTGATCTTAGTTGCTGGTTAACTCGCCATACCGCCGTGCGACCTTCGCCAGCGGCGCTATTCCAAACATATTCATCAGATACATTACGCTCTGAACCTGGAGCGAACACATAACCTTTCACTGAACGAAAGCCATTAGTACAATCTGAATAACAACCTAACCACTCATCGTTTAGGAACACCTTATCGCTGTCCGACTCGTCGAAGTTATCCATAGCAACCTCGACCAGTTTCACTGAAGTATCTTTGGGCGTCACATAGAAGTTATACATCTCAGCTTTGTCGAAATAGAACCCATCAGCGTTACTCTCTTCCCATACCTTGTCACCTTCTCCAATCTCTGAAAAGTCGGCGGCACTATAGGACTTAGGCTGTACGCTTTGATAGAAGGCACTTGATTCATTTGGATAAGCGCAGCTGTCGTAGTAGTTATTGTCATATTGGCTACCAGTATTGAATTTAACTTTCATACAAACTTCACGATGCTGAGCTACCTCATTGCTATAAACCCAAGCGGTTAATTTGGTATCAGATGCTGAAACCCGAGACGTTGGTAGCCCCTTAGAGTACCCATAACTGCTCCCCATTTGGTGAGAATAGTCATTTGGGTTCAATGTATACCCCCAACAATCTCTTCCATAGGTACAGTCTTTATCTTTGCCTAACTCTTGTTCGCTATTCTTAAGGTAAAAAGATATCGCTCCCTCTAAGTCACTCTTAGATACGGTCACTGGTCTGCCGTAACTATCTGCGAAGGAAACAGAAACACTGAGTTTTGACTGCATTCTCCCGTTAGCATAAAAAGGCATTGGCACACCGTTGCTTTCGTTGTGATCAGCCGTTAAATCTTCGTCTACCACATGATAGTCGCCGTTAATTGCAGCAACACTTACATTAGAAAAAACACACGCTGACATTGCTATTAACAATGACTTATTCATCGACAACTTCATAGTGTTGACCCTACATATTATTCGTTAAGAAATTAAAGAAAAGACAACGTTATCGCTGGATATGACAATTTTTTTATAATTAAACTAGCCATAAGGTCTTTGCCTTATTTTTAAATTTATATTATCAACTATTAAAAGTGTCATTATCTATTCTGATAACCATTGTTTATACGCCATTTAATTGATTAAACAGACAGCGCTAATTTAATTAATCACTTCATCAATGTAAAATTTCGAAACCTTCTTGGCCCGAACCACACCACAAAACTCAATGAAAAACTATACCCATAAAAAACAACAAGTTAACATGTTTAGTGTGACGTTATTTCAAGTTTATTCATGTAATAACCATGCTCAGAATCGAGAGGGCATTACTTTTACAAAAATAAGTATGTTTATTTGCTGTGACTCGCATCGTTACACCACCTTACTGTTAATACTATCACTGATTTTACATTGTTTTTATATTAACAAGAACTATTCGAGATAATTACCCTTATTAATAAAAAGGTAATATTCATAATTCAGTTTATTTCCTCAGAATTTACCGAGTTCGTTAATTACGTCAAAATATGAAAATCACCGTAAAATCACTACTGTGTTCATTTATTAAACGAGAAGGTGATAATTTATATGCTTTTATCTAATTCCTATTAATATAAATAATGAAAAGCTAATATATTGAGTGGCAATGGCCAACAGGTTCTGAATTTCTGTTGTTGATATTGGTGGGTGTGATCTCGTCCATCGGCCAATGGTTTGGCGTGACAGCCTACAAATGGGGAGAAGCTAACGTGGTATCTAATGTTGAATATTCGCAGATGATCTACTCAATGATTCTTGGTTACTTGTTATTCGCTGAATTACCAAACACCTTAGCGTTGATTGGCGCAGCGGTGATCGTTTTCAGTGCTGTTATGCCTTTTGTAATCAAGCTTAAGAAAGGCCTGTAATTCACGATTCAATTCGGCCCTACACATTTGATAGGGGCATTTGTTATCTCTAAATTAAAGCTTGTTCTCAATGCTGTTCAAAATACTGATCATGTTGTGATTTGCCAGAATGGTCTTGGCTTCCAGGATAGAACTGTACGAGCGTCTGATCGGCGAGTGTAAGGTGAATCCAGCCTTCTTTGACTCTCAGCCAATTAGTGCCGTTTGTTTCATAGACGCTAGGAAATTTACCCCAACCAGACTTAGTAATCTGTAGTTCTTGGAAGCGGTCAATCGGTGTAAGTTTGTTGCTGTTGAAATCAGCATTGGAGTAAACCAACAGAGGCTCGATAGCATCGCTTGGCTTAAACGTATAACAGCTCACGAAAGCGGATGTGCGATCAAACCATTGGTAGGGCCGTGCTCCTGTGAGATCATAAACCGTGCAGTCATTGAATTTAAGAGCCCACTCTTGATGAGCTTTAAAGCCGAGATACCCTATTGGGTTCAATGATTCAGACTTAGCATCAGTCTCTTTCTTATGTACCAGATCTGAGGTAGCACATCCCATAAGCCCAAGACCAAAAAGAAAAGTCAAAGAGTGCTTCATCATTGTCATACCTCAGTTCCATTCGTAAATGAGTAACTCAATAAAGTCTCTACATTAAACGGTAAGTTCCAATCGATTACCATCAGGATCGAGTACACAGCTCTCATAATAGCCATCTCCAGTTCTTCTTGGGCCATCTAAGCGTTCATAACCATCTTCAATCAAACGTTTAGTGAGTTCATCCACCGCTTGCTCTGATCCTAGAGAAATTGCCATATGGATGAAGCCGGTAAACTGATCATAGAGGTCATCTTTCGATTCAGGAACCGAGTCCATTTCCATGATCTCTAGACGACTTCCTGTGTCGAAAGAGAGGAAGTATGAAGAGAAACCTTTAGTTGGGTTATGGTATTTTGAGTTCGATGTCGCGCCGAAATAGTCTTCATAAAATCGTTTCAACACTTCGAGTTGTTTGGTCCAAATTGCGATGTGTTCAATCTTCATTTTGTTCCCCTAAGCTTGATGTCTAACGCTAGATTACTCATCAAATCAGGATCAATAAACAGAACGAAATCATCAAATCCATTCCTATTTAAGAACTCGAACCTATACCGACAGTTGCCAATGTTAAGATCTAAGTTTGTGTAATACTTAGCTTTGATTCATAGTCGGTGTTTTACATATTCAGAGGTTCATGCTGTGAGCTTTATAAAACTAATTATCCTCGCTGCGATATGGGGTGGTTCATTTCTTTTCATGAGAATCGCAGCTAGCCCTTTGGGCCCAGCAGTCCTAATTGAAGCGCGAGTTCTGTGCGCAGCAGTCACTCTACTCTTGGTTTCTTTTTATCTGAAAAGGAAGCTCTCTTTTAATACTCATTCGAAACACTTTTTCATTCTTGGCTTGTTTAACACCGCGCTTCCTTTTTTGTGTTTCGCTTATGCAGCTCAAACTTTGAATGCTTCAACCCTTGCGATTTTGAACTCTACGGCACCGATATGGGCGGCAATCATTGGTGCGATATGGACAAAAACGGCGCTTGAAAAGAAGGTGCTGCTCGGATTAGGTATTGGTGTCACTGGCGTCGGTGTGTTGGTCGGTTGGGATGCCATGAACATCGGCCAAGAAGCGGTTGTTCCTATTTTTGCTGCGGTTTTGGCTGCATTTAGCTACGGTATCGCCTCTAACTACACCAAGACAGCACCCAAGGTTGAAGCGTTCAATAATGCCCACGGCAGCATGTGGGCGGCAGTATTAATCGTATTGCCGTTTGTGTTCTTTATTCCGATGAGAGAAGCACCCGATCTCACGATCGCCACATCGGTCATCTTGCTCGGCGCGGTTTGTACTGGTTTAGCCTACCTGCTTTATTTCAACCTCATTAATGAACTTGGTGCGCCTTCAGCACTATCGGTGACCTTCTTGATTCCAGTGTTTGGTATTCTTTGGGGGAACTTATTCTTAGATGAAGCGATTGGCATTAATACCATTGTCGGATCTATTCTAGTTATCACTGGCACCATGTTAGTGACAGGAATGTCGCCAATGAAAATGCTCAAAGCCGCTCGTCAAAAACGCGCGCAATAAGCAGGTTGAACCCAAAAATCTTAATTAAAATTCTGATGTAACAGAGACAAAAACGGCTTCCAAATGGAGGCCGTTTTTTATTGAATCGTTAACAGCTTTGAGAACTCGTCATGTATTGCTGAATTTTGGTTCTTAACCATTGATGTGCCGGGTTTAAGTCTGTTCGTTTATGCCAAATCATATACTGCTTCATGGGCAAGACCTCAAACGGCTGGTCGAGCACTTGCAATTGGAATCGCTCCGCAAACTGATTGGCAAAATCACGCGACGTACTACCGACACAGTCCGAGCCCGATACCAACACACACATCGTCATTAGCGAATCACATTCCGCACTGACCTTTCTTTGCTTAAGCGGCGATTTAGTAAAGTAGTCAGCGGTGTATAAACGCGTACGGCGCATTCGAAAAGTAATGTGCTTTTCATTGTAATACTGCTCTTCTGTCACCGAGCCATTAATTCTAGGGTGACCCTTTCTGGCAATGAGCACCAGTTCATCTTCAATCACAGGTTGTTTCATATATCCATTGACTTGCGGATAATGGATATCGATCGCTAAGTCCGCTTGCTGCATACTCAAACTTTGCAGTAAGTCTTCTTCATTATTCGGCACCATATTGAACTCGATTGAGATGTTTCCCAAAGTCTCATCTTGCTCAACAAGGGGTTGAAGTTTGGTTAGGCCGATCTCGTTAACCAGAACTCGAAACACGTGATGCTGCTGATTATCAAACTGCTTTAAGGTGCTGACTGCGCTTGTAATTCCTTCTAACGCGGGCTCTACTCGGCTTGCCAGTTGCACGGCAGCATTGGTTGGAGTGATCCCTCGCCCTTCGCGAATAAAGAGGTCTGTATCAAGTTGAGATTGCAATCGCTTCAATGCTCCGCTGACCCCTGGTTGAGTCATACCAAGAGATTCTGATGCTAAGGTGATCGACTTTAATCGATACACTTCCAAAAACACGCTCAGTAAATTTAGATCTAACTTTTCAACATCACTCACGGTCACTCTCCATGTTTAGGGCACTCGCATTGGTTATGCGACAAGCTTTGCGCTTCAATCTGCTACTTTTAAGCATACAACACATAACAGTTCGTGATGTATTAAATAAAGCTTACTTTATTTTTTGCTATATGTCTTATTCCTATAATCGCCTCAACGAAACAAAATTCTGAAATGAAGAGGCTCTTATGACAACTTCTCGCACGTTCAAAAACGCATCACTATTCCTAGCTATCTCACTCGCATTCCCTGCAGTTGCAGCTAACCATGATCACGCACACTTCAGCGAAATTGGTGACCAAGGTGGCAAAAGCGCAACCGAGATGACGACCAAAGCAAACCAAGAGTTCGCAAAAACACTTAACTTTGCCGACACTCGCGCTTTCGACAATAACAACAAGGGACTGATTGCTAGCTTTGATCAAGAGACGGGCGACATCATCCGTAACAGCTTTAACTTCATCGATCCAAGTGTTTCAAATGCAGACAAAGCGCCAGATTCAGTCAACCCATCACTATGGCGACAAGCGGTATTGAACCAAGCCGCAGAAGGTTTATATGAAGTTGTTCCGGGTAAGGTTTATCAGGTTCGCGGCGCCGATTTAGCTTCGATTTCTTTCATCCGTACTGACAATGGCTGGATCGCTTATGACGTTCTACTAACCAAAGAAGCAGCAGAGAAGTCACTAAAGTTCTTCCAAAAGAATGTTCCTAATGGTGGCAACTTACCAATCGTTGCGATGATCTATTCGCACTCACACGCCGATCACTTCGGTGGTGCTCGCGCAATTAAAGACGCGTACCCAGATGTAAAAGTATATGGCTCAAAGAACATCACTAAAGAAATCGTAGATGAAAACGTGCTGGCTGGTAATGCAATGTCTCGCCGTACCGCTTATCAATATGGTGCAACACTGAATCGCCATGAACACGGTATTGTCGATGCTGCGCTGGCAAAAGGCTTATCGACGGGTAGCATTACCTACGTATTGCCGGACTACGAACTGAATCACAACGAAGAAATTGAAACTCTGGTTATCGACGGTTTAGAGTTGCAATTTATGGATGCATCGGGCACTGAAGCTGCCTCTGAGATGGTGACTTATATCCCGAGCATGAAAGCACTATGGACGGGTGAACTGACTTACCAAGGTATGCACAACCTGTATACCCTACGCGGCGCGAAGGTTCGTGATGGTTTGAAGTGGTCTAAGAAAATCAACGAAATGCTAGTGACTTGGGGGGAAGAAACTGAAGTGTTGTTTGCTTCTCACTCATCGCCAATTTGGGGCGAACAAGAGATCTCTGATTACCTAAAAATGCAGCGTGACGCTTACGGCTTTACTCATAACCAAACGCTTCGCTTAGCTAACAACGGTGTGGTTCTGCAAGATATCGGTGATGAGATCTACAAAGTAATGCCAGACAGTATTCAACAGTCTTGGCACACCAATGGTTACCACGGTACTTACTCGCATAACGCTCGTGCGGTGTACAACATGTACCTTGGTTACTTCGACATGAACCCAGCCAACCTTAACCCACTGCAAGTGAAGCCAGAATCGGTCAAGTTTGTTGAATACATGGGCGGCAGCGATGCCGTAATTGAAAAAGCGCAGCAAGACTATCAAGAAGGTGAATACCGCTTCGTTGCGACAGCATTGAACAAAGTAATTCAAGCTGAACCAGACAACAAAGTTGCACGTGGCCTATTGGCAGATACTTACGAACAGTTAGGTTACCAATCAGAAGGTGCTGGTTGGAGAAACATCTACCTAACGGGCGCTCAAGAGCTTCGCATTGGCACACAACCGGGCGCACCAAAAACCGCGTCGCCGGACGTACTAGCTAACATGACCATCGAAAACTTGTTGGATTACTTAGCTGTAAAAGTGGATTCGCTAAAAGCGCAAGAAACACCATTTACCATGAATATTCAGCTGCCTGACGTGAAAGAGTTCTACTACGTAGAGATGTCGAACGGTAACCTGAACAACATTCAAGTGAGTGAACTGCAAGATGCCGATACGACACTGATCATCAATAAATCAGACGTGTCTGGCATTGTATTGAAGAAAACAACACTCAATAAACTGTTAGAAGATGGCCAAGCAGGCGTGAAAGGTGACAAATCATCTCTGAACAAATTGCTGTCTTCACTGACTGAAGCTGACACCTCGTTTGAGATTGTACCTCGCCCAAGTAAAGGCGAAGAGGTGGATGCCGAGCTATACCAAGATTCATCGGTACACGCTCATTAAGCGATAAAAACTATAACAACGTCAAACAAAGCCTAAAAAGGCAAGATGGCTATTAACGATAAAGCCTCAACCATTGAATCGGTTGAGGCTTTTTTGATTTTAGCTTTATTCGATATCAAGAAAATTAAATGAGAAACCCCACTCACAGTACTCAATAAGCATTTAGAAAATCTTCTTATCAAGCCCAGAAAAACAGTACTGTATTTGTTAAACCACACCCTTATTTCACGGTTTCTCAATAGCAATACACATCCGTACTTTCTATATCTCAGCATGTGAAGTAGTAGAAACTTTGTGCAATCAAACTTTGTTATAAAAGTTGTCCGGACTCTTTATTCAAGGAAGGAAGATGCGAAAAAAGATCATGATTACAGGTGCGACAGATGGTATCGGTTTAGAGACCGCGAAAATGTTAGCCCAACAAGGGCATCACATCCTTATCCATGGACGTAACCCAACAAAACTCAGCAAAGTAGAAACAGGCCTTTCTCGATTATCCAAGGATGCGATTATCGAAAGTTATGTTGCCGATCTCTCTTCTCTTTCAGAAGTTGGAGCCCTCGCCAACCAAGTAAAATCGGAGCATGAAAAGCTCGATGTACTCATTAACAATGCTGGCGTATACAAGGTTTCAGAAGTCACCACCTCAGACAACCTTGATGTACGCTTTGTTGTGAACACCATTGCACCTTATCTACTGACACAGAAGCTTCTCCCTCTTTTTGATGCGACAGGTCGTATCGTCAACCTATCTTCAGCAGCCCAATCAACCGTAAATTTAGAAGCGCTTATCAGTTCGAACGCAGGCAAACTAGATGGCCCAGTTTACGCGCAAAGTAAGCTCGCGCTGACGATGTGGTCTATCGAATTGGCCAACACGCTATTAGATAATGGACCTTCGGTGATCCCGGTGAACCCTGCTTCTTTCCTCGGCAGTAAATTGGTCAAAGAGGCTTATGGCGTGGACGGTAACGATCTGGCGATTGGAGCCGATATCCTGTGTCGCGCTGCACTCAGTGACGAGTTTGCCAACGCATCAGGAAAGTATTTTGATAATGATTCGGGGTTATTCAAAGACCCTCATGCCGATGCATTGAATCCCGCTAAAAACCGTAAATTAGTGGAAGCACTTGACCGGTTGCTAGAAGAGAAATTGTGCGTGGCACCCAGTTGATTCTGGTAGACACATAGCATCACACATACTTGATGAAAGCTTGGCTTAACTGCTGAAAGAGTGAGTCTATGCTGGGCAAGGGTGTCACATGCTCGGACAACGGAGTATGAACCTGCGCATCGACCACGGTTGGATTGCCGCAAACCTGATTATAAAAGTTCACGGGGGCAACGATGTGCTCTAAGTCAGCGTCTAGCAAGATACAGGCTTGCGAAAGTACGATTTGACCGCCCCCGCGTTTAAGCAAAACACGCTGAGCCGTACCCACTATTTTTTGTTTATTGATGTTGAGGTTGTAATCGCCATCGCAATAAGAACCTGGGGTTGCATGAACATCCACATCGACGCCCAGCTCTTTAAAAAACATCGTTAATACATTGCACAAATGTAGATACGCTTTTTGAATATTGTAGGCTTCATCACGAGGCCAATGATAAATGTGCGATAGGTTAATGACACCCGGCAGTTGGGGAACGGGAGCGCCGCCCGTTTTACGCGAACAGAGTTGCCAGCCTTGGTCGGCGAGCTGTGCTTGAGACTGCACCGTCACTGGCCATTTTTTACCTGCGGGCAAAACGAGTGTCGGCGTTTTTGCTTGCCAAAGCATCAAGGCTTGTCCAATCTCACCAGCCTGTATCTGCTGCAATAATTCAGCTTCTTTTTCAAACGCACGCTCAACATCAATGTGCGGGTAACATACGAGTTTATTCACTAACTTCAATGCACTTTTCCTCTACAACTTGTTGTGTTCGAATTATTCACAGGCCTCAGTGATTAATAATATATCCCCCAAATCCAATACAACATAGCGCCAGAGGCACAATATCTTATTATTCCTATTTATGCGGGATCGACTTAGTTAAAACCCTTACGTTTGGATAGCTTTAGTCAAGCAAGGTTGTCTGATATGGTGGCGGCAGAACTTCAGCAATTGTTTAGATAGTATTGAATATGAAAACACTCACCATACTTGATGGCGGCATGGGCCGAGAACTCAAAGAAATTGGCGCGCCATTTTCTCAACCACTTTGGAGTGCTCAAGCGCTGATTGAAGCACCCGACTTTGTTAGCCAAGCACACCAAAACTTTGTCGACGCAGGCGCTGAAATCATAATTACTAACAGCTATGCGTGTGTGCCTTTTCACTTAGGCGAAGAGCTTTTTATACAAAGAGGCTTTGAGCTAGCGGCGCTTTCTGGCGAACTGGCTAAAGCTGTAGCGGACAAGGCTCCTCAGACTGTACAAGTCGCAGGTGCGATTCCACCGCCATTTGGTAGCTACCGACCAGACTTATTTAAGGTAGAAGAAGCAGCACCAATCATTCAAACCCTTTACGATGCACAAGATCCAAATATCAACCTTTGGATAGCAGAAACCATCTGTAGCCTGCAAGAATTCGAATCCATTCATTCGGTACTCAAGCAATCAAACAAACCGTGTTATTACGCATTCAGCTTGGAAGACACCAAGAGCGATTGTGCCAATATTCGTTCTGGCGAGAGCGTAACAGACGCCATCAAACTGGCCTGCAAATCAAACGCAAAAGGCATTATGTTTAACTGCTCAGTGCCTGAAGTGATGGATCAAGCCATTATTGATGCTAAGAAAGTGATCAATGAGCTAGGTGGTAGCTTAGAAATTGGTGTCTACGCAAATAACTTTGCACCTATCAGCAGCGAACATGAAGCGAATGACATGCTTCAAGAAATGCGCGAGCTGGATGGTCAAGGTTACTTAGCTTACGCCAAACGCTGGTACACATTGGGCGCGAATATCGTCGGTGGTTGTTGTGGCATCGGGCCCAAACACATTAAAGCCCTAGCCGATTGGAAGCTCTCCATACAGAGCTAAACCAGAGCTTCAACTAGAATAAAATAAATAGAGAACAGGTTGAGAAATCTGTTCTCTATTTGTATGTGACGTCTCTGAGTACACTGATACAAAACAACGATTTGGAGCAACTGATGAGCAACACGCAACGCAAGATTAAATGGGGTATAGCCGGGCTAGGTAATATCGCCAATAGATTCGCAACCGCAGTCACAGAACACTCTATGCATGGTGAATTGTATGCTGTTGCTGCAAGAGATCACTCTCGCGCGGCCACGTTCGCCAACAAGTTTGGTTGCGACAAAGCTTATGGCTCTTATGAAGAAATGGCGCATGACCCAAATGTTGAAGCGGTTTACATCGCTACGGTTCACCCATACCACCAGCCACTCGCCGAACTGTTTCTAAAGAACAATAAACACGTATTGGTCGAGAAGCCCGCCTTTACCAACCTTGGTGATTGGTTAGAAATGAAAGCCCTTGCGAAGCAACATGATGTGATGTTACTAGAGGCAATGAAGACTGTCGTGTTCCCAGCCTATCGCGAGCTTCAATCATTCTTGGTCGACAACAACATTCAGGTAGACTCGATAGAAGCCAGCTTTGGCAATGAACACGACTATGACCCAGAGCTGTTTATCTTCAACCCAGATTTAGCGGGCGGAGCAACGCTTGATGTTGGGGTGTATGGACTATGGTTTTTCTACGATTTGTGCCGCACGCTTGGGGTTACGCCTTCTATCCCTCAAGTAGAGATGTCGAGCCTTTATGAACAATCAAATGTTGATACCGATTCATGCTTCCAGTTCTCTGGAGAAATCAGCGCGACCATATCGGCTTCAACGGTGCGCAATCTGCCACGCGCTGCGCGATTAATTGGCCCAGACATCACCATCACAATTCAAGAGAAGTGGTGGAACCCTGCCTACATCGAGATCGAATACCGGAATGAAACCTTCACTATTCAACACCCGATTGAGGGCAATGGGTTCGAATATCAAATCGAGCACTTCTCGCAACTTCTATTAGAAGGCAAACTTGAGTCTGATATCCTAAGCTCAAAGATAAGTGCACAGGTTCTTGCAACCATGGAAAAAGCACTCGCTGATGCAGGCTACCAACACTTAACTCAACCTAACATTTAGGAATGCGAATTGGGCAACCTTAAGCGCAAGCTTGAACTGTACGAAAAGATATTTCAGGCTTTTGGGCCTGGAGTATCACCCTGCCAAGTCAGTCAAATAGCAACGCTTCTACATGTTAGCGAGCGTCACGTTCAAACTCTACTCAAAGCAATGACAGCGCAAGGCTGGATTGAGTGGCAAGCCAGTTCTGGGCGCAACAAAAAGGCACAGCTCACGTGTCTGGTTGAACCGATGGATATTTGTTACCAATACGCACAAAACCAAGTAGATTCAGGTAACGTCGAGCAGGTATTTAGCACCTTGAGCTTTAACGGACGCAACGCTGGCGCGGAACTGCAAGCTTTTCTAAGCAGCGCCAATCAATCTGCACAGAGCGTCGCGTACATTCCCTTTCACCGTGAGCTCGAGACTCTTCATCCTCAACGAGTACTTAGGCGCACCGAACGCTTCTTAGTGATGCAGGTGTGCCAACGCCTCACCTCCGTTCAGCACGGTAAGCTCAGCGGCGATTTAGCCTACCATTGGCAACCCAATGAAGATGCAACGATCTGGCATTTCCAAATTCGTAATGGCGTTCAATTCCACAGCGGTCGAACACTTGAAGCTCAAGACATAGCACGCAACCTTAACTCACTCTGCCAAGACAAAATATGGCGTCGCTGTTATCAGCATATTGATGAGGCCTCTGTCTCGCCTGGTAATGTGCTTGTCGTGAAATTGAATCAACCTGATTGGCATTTACCGCGCTTACTTGCCAGAGTTGAAGCTTCCATATTTGACTCATCATCAACTGATAGGCTGATTGGTTCTGGCGCATTCTCGTTAGACATTTTCTCGAACAAGATGTTGAGATTGAGCCGCAATAGCGCGTATGTACACAGTACGCCCATTCTCAATCGAGTTGAGTTGTGGGTCTATCCAGAATGGGCACAGAGTAAAGCTTGCGCTCAAAATAAGGTGTGTGTGAAGCTGCCCGAAAAGACGATCACAGTGAGTGGAGATAACTCTGCTGATCAACAGAATTTCGGCTCAACGTTTTTCAAGATTCAGAACCCAACATTGTCTAAACCATTTCGCGAATTCACCGTTGAAGACACCTCTGAATGCCAAGTGCTATTCAAACAGTTGTCGGTTTCTGACGAGTGTCCGATTGTCGTTGAATATGGACACTACCAAACCATCAAAGACGTCGCGCTATGCAGCATTATTGATGAAAACGACACCTTTGCTTCGTGGCTAAGCTTCTTCAGTCGGTTCCCGTTTGAGGACTTAGCTCTACCCTCTGAGATGCTAAAAACAATAGAACAAGGCTTAGCTTCAATAACAAACCAGCCAAACTTTGAGTTAGCAATGAATGCACTGTTGATGCTTCGGCTTTGGTTGAATGACTCTGGGATTGTGGTTGAGATCAAGCAAGAGGCGTTCAACTTAGAGGTTTCTGAAAAGATACACGGCGCGCAAGTGAATGGTTTCGGTTGGTGCGAACTCGACAAGTTATGGATTAGCCATTTGTAAATCTAACCATGTTCAAAATAAGTCATTAGGTACAGCAACTTATCTTTAACACTCCCCTGCCAATAGCAAGGTAATCGGGTGCTAATGTACTCTGGAAGTAATACTCAACAAAAAATAACACAAGCTAAACAGCCATAATAAGAAGGTAAACCATGACTCGACACTTAAAAGGCTCATTACTGTTTCTTTGCGCATTCTCTTTTAACAGCATGGCGAGCACCCAATGCGACGCACTAACTGGTTGTGAAAAGAAATTCTGTGAGATCGAATATCAAATAAAGAAAGCGGAGCAGTACGATAATCAGTACAAAGTGGAGCGATTAACCACGGCGTTAAAAGCCGCGAAAGAGAACTGCACTAATGAAGGCTTGAAGGATGATCTCCGTGAGAAGATTGAATCCAATGAAGAAGATTTGGCCGAATACAGAGCCGACTTAGAAGAAGCAAAAAGAGACGATAAAGCGGATAAGATTCAAAAATACCAACATAAGATCGAAAAAGAACTGCATAAAATCGATCGCTCAAAGCAAGAGTTAGCAGAGCTCCCTTAAGCAGCAATTGTTTTCAGCTAAGCCCCTTGTTCTAAGCTACTCCCTAGTTTTGATACATCATTTAGCTACCAATGATGTATCAAAACTAGAAACAAAAATGGCCTTACATATTAATAAGGCCATTTAAAGCATGCTGATTTAAACAACATCCACAATTAACAAAGCAAATTCGACAGCTTATCCCACCAACGCCAATTCAGACTCTTTATAGATGCGATTAGCTATCTTATACGCTGCCGGTGACGTCAGCCTCTCCTTGCATCGACTCTTAAACTGCTCGATGTCGATCGCCTGTTCTTCCAATAAGTACGTCAGCTCACTCAAAGAGTTAGCCTCAAACACAGCTTGGCCAAGTGGAGTGCATGCGTATCTGCTCGACTCTTGATAACCAATCACAGTCAGTACCGATTCAGGCAGATCCCAGAACTTTGCAATCGTGTAAGTCAGGCGAATAGAATAGCTATTAATCAAGCGCTTCAATGCCAACGAGTTAGGCGGAACTGAAGGGTCAACATGCTTGAAAGCTTCCACCATCATTTGGAAAATGATCATCTTGCCTAGGTTACGGATCAACCCAACAAAATATGCGGTAGCTTGGTCTTCTTGAGATGGCGACTCTTTCATTAACTCCTTAGAAAAAGAAGCAGTTTGAACACTGTGATTCCAAATTTTCTCACCGAAATGACGCCAGTAAATATTATTGCCCGGCGTAAAGTTCTTCATGTAAGAATTCACCACTCCCTCAACAAGGCCTTGAGAGCCCATATTTAAGAATGCAGTTTTTAGGTCCGTCACCTGCTTTTCATTACGTTTGTAGAACGCACTGTTAGCCAGTTTAATCACATCGGCCGCCATACTCGGCTCGCGCTCAATCACTCTTAACAGTGCATCGACATCAAATTCGTCGCTCTGTAATTCTGCCATCAATGTAGTCACTGAGGCTGGCATCACTGGCAATTCATTGAGCAAGGCTTTTGGAGAGCGAATCAAATGTTCGATCTGACAAGCGACAAAATCGCTAAATGGGTCTGACTCTGTTCGAAGGCGAGACTCTCCAAACAAGTAATCAAGAAACTCACCATCGTGAAGGCTCATCGCTTTGTCGACGATTAATGATGATGGTTGAGCTGACGAAGGCGGAACAAAGATTGAAGAGCGAACAGAATCAGTAGCAACGATTTGTTGTTGCTCTTTTTGGGCAGGCTCTGCAGAGGGTTTGTTTTTTGAATCAACAAAAGGCGAGAATAGTGCCTGCAATACCCTTTTAAACATCAATACGGCTCCTAGATGAATACAAAACAGAACGGGATATATAACGGCGGCGATTATTACATAGCAGACTCATAAACCATACAATGATAAATAAATCATTAATTTTTCAGCTGTATAGGATCTGTTACTCATCAAGTTGTTAAACCAAACTTACGTATCTCCCAGAAACAAAAAGAGCGAGCTATTAACGCTTGCTCACTCTTCCATCAATCTAAATCGTAAAGCTGACTAAAACTAGCGCTCTGCCACTTCTTGCACAATCTTGGCTACGTGCTTTTCTTCAAGAACTCATCTTGTTCAGTATGGAGTCAGCCAATGGGAAAAACGCTAGCTCAACATCAGACATTGTGCTGTTCACCGCGTAAGCATGTTTTGCTGCTACTTTGGTGTATTCAGCAAAACCGCCATCGCACTCAGAGCCAAAATACCATCGCTGCGGCAAATCTTGCCCATAAACCTCAGTCAAACAAGGCTCAATCAGAACACGTTCGCCAATACTTCGTTGCCAACGGCTACGAATCAAGAAAATGAAAAATTCCGCACCCAATAGAATGCGGAATTTATCGATATCGATCAGATATTTACCGTTTAAGCTAGAGTCGACTGCGTATCGTCACCAACACAGATAACGCGCCACAAAGTACCAGTACCACACCTAGATCTTGAATCATTCCCGCTAAAGCGAGCCCAGAACCAATCAAGGTGTAGTACATCAAACCAAACAGTGCGCCTGCGCTTCCTGCTTGAGATTGGTAACGTACCAACGCTCGGCTCAATACATTAGGAATCGCGATTCCAAACGCCATCACCACCAGCATCATCGGAAGTAAAAACCATATTGACTGCTGTGAAAAATAGACACCCACCGCACCTAATGTTTGAAGCCCTGCCGCTAAGCCAATCAAAGAGATAGAGGAAACTTGTCGCTTCAATAGTGCTTTGTTAACCCAGCTTCCTAGCAAGGTTCCGAACCCAAGCACGACGCCGCTATAACCAAACTGCTCGATACTAAATCCAAGCTGTAAGAAGGTGAATGAACCTAGTTGGTAATACGAAAACAGCGCAATATTGAACGATGCGACAAGCAGCGCTGAAATCCAAATACTGCCGTCTTTGGCCATGCGTATACCGAGCGATTTTAACTGCAACGGTTGCTTAGATTGCTGTGTTTCCGGCAAAGACCACAAACTGTGTGCTATTAGTGCCAACACCATAATTAGTAAGGCAGTAAATACGTATTGGTGTCCACCAGCCTCACTCAATTGGCCACCAAGCAGCAGCCCGATGATTGGGCTAATCGACAGCCCCATCCCCATGTAACCAAATACCTTAGCTAGCTCTGTTCCACTAAAAGCATCTCGAAGCATGGTTTGAGTGACGACAGAGCCAACTGCAAGTCCGAAAGCGCCCATCGCTCTTGCTATCATCAACCACGTAAAACTGTCGGTTTGCATGGCTATGAGTGCAGAACAGGCGAATAATCCCATCCCCAATAACATGGTGGGACGACGTCCCCATTTATCCGCTAACACTCCCCATACCACCACACCCAGCGCAAATGCAGAGAAGTAAATCGATAGAGTTTGAGCGGCTTGTGTGTAACTAACATCAAAGGATTTCGATATTGAATCCAGAGTCGGGCTATAGATGGTTTCTGCGATTTGAGGGAACATCAACAGCAGCACCATTTGCCACAAAGAAGGTTTTGTTTTCATCATTTTTCCAAGACCAGTGAACTTGACGCGAAGTCTAGAGGAAACTAACCTTGACCCGTTAACAACATTAAAACCAAAAACAACAAGATTGGGACAAATGGCATTAATTAGTGAGACCATCGAGTTTGATGCAGATAGTTTACCTGCGCCTGTAATTGGCATTGCCGCAGAGCTAGGCAAACATGACTCGGGTATACATCACCACGTTAAGGGGCAACTTCTGTATGCTCCGCAAGGCTGCATCACCTTGACCTTAGAAAACGCCCTTTGCATTTTACCGCCGACCAAGGCCGTGTGGATCCCGCCCTATACCAAGCACCGAGCGCAGATGACCAATGTAGTTGCCTATCGCTCGCTCTATTTCGACAGTGGTATTTACACATGCCCAGAAAACATAGAAATTGTAGAAGTAAATGAGCTACTAAAGGCTCTGATCAACAAAATGGCTTTTTGGGATTGGGACATTGCGTCCGAGCAAACCACCAATACTGCCAACCTGTTTTGGGAAGAGTTTTACAGCGCCAATCAACACTCGTTTATCTTGCCGCTACCAACAGATCACCGCTTTAAAAGCTTTTGCAAACGAGTCCGAACCGCCTCGTTTCTTGCCCCAGCCCTGTCGACATTAGCGAGCTCGGTTGGCGCAAGCACCAAGACGATTACTCGATTATTCAAAGCCGAAACAGGCATGACCTATCAAGAATGGCGTCAGCAATGGCGCTTGTTTAAAGCGATTGAACTGCTTTCAGAAAACCGACAAGTTGGTGATGTGGCACATCTGCTAGAGTTCTCGTCCAACAGTGCATTTATCGCTTTTTTCAAACAGCAAACCGGACAAACGCCACTGGCGTTTACCAAGTTAGGGACGTGATCGCAATAATACAAACTCTTAGATTTTACTTAGCTCAGATACAAAAAAACCAGAACATGAGTTCTGGTTTTTAAGAATATTTTAAAGCTAGATGCAATCGTTATTTGGTATAGAAAGCGCGTTTCAATGCCATCTCTAAACCGCGAACTTCAGCTAAACCTTTCAAGCGACCAATCGCCGAATAACCTGGGTTAGTGGTTTTCTTCAGGTCATCCAGCATTTGATGACCGTGATCCGGACGCATTGGAATTAAGCGGTGATCACCCACTTCTGCACGGCGATGTTCTTCGTCCAAAATAGCCATCACAACGTTGTACATATCCACATCACCATCTAGGTGCGCTGCTTCATGGAATGTCATTGGGTTGCTCTCTTCACGCTTAGTTGAACGCAGGTGCGTAAAGTAAATTCGATCACCGTGCTTTTTGATCATATTAACCAGATCATTGTCGCCACGCACACCGTATGAACCCGTACACATCGTCAAGCCATTCATTTTGCTTGGTACATGTTCGGTCAACCAATCAATGTCTTCGATCGTTGAAACGATGCGAGGTAAGCCTAGAATTGGACGCGGTGGATCGTCTGGGTGAACCGCCATCTTCAAGCCATTCGCATCACAGATAGGCATCAGCTCAGCGAGGAAGTAAGACATGTGTTCACGTAGCTTGTCTTTGTCGATTCCCGCATAGCGATCTAGCTGTGCTTGAAAGGCTTCAAGTGTGTAGCCTTCTTCAGCGCCTGGTAGGCCAGCGATGATGTTATTAGTCAGTTGCTGAATTTGCTCTGGCGTCATGTTATTGAAGTAATCCAACGCTTGCGCTTGCTCTGACTCTGAATAGTCCGATTCTGCACCCGGGCGCTTCAAGATATGCAGCTCAAATGCCGCAAATGCGATTTGGTCAAAACGCAGTGCGCGAGAGCCATCTGGCATTTCAAATTCTAAATCGGTACGCGTCCAATCCAACACGGGCATGAAGTTATAACAAACTGTATCGATGCCACATTCAGCAAGGTTAGACAGAGTTTGCTTATAGTTATCAATCCATTGCTGGTAGTTACCAGTTTGAGTTTTGATCTCTTCATGAACAGGCACACTTTCTACTACCGACCACGTTAAACCTTTCTCTTCGATGATGGCTTTACGCTTCAGGATCTCTTCTTTTGTCCAAACTTCACCATTTGGAATATGGTGCAGTGCATTCACAATACCAGTTGCGCCCGCTTGACGAATGTCATCTAGCGAAACTTGATCATTAGGGCCGTACCAACGCCACGTTTGTTCCATGAGACTTACCTTTCTTTAAGACGCACTTAGCCGGCTCGAATTAATCAAGCTAAATGCAATAACGACTTCTTAATGGCAGTAATGATAATTACTGCCCGAGATAGCACCGGTCTACGCCGGTCTAAAGACGATTACCTATCTACAACCTAGTGAATGAATCAGCTTTCAAGAGGAGCCTTGTCGCTGAATTCAACACTAGCTTTCAGAACTAACTTTCAGTGTTCAGCAGCACCACTGGGTTAGAACTAAATAAGTAACCATCAAAGTTTGGGTCATCAATGTCTGACAACGCTAACAAACGCTGTTTAACATTCTCAAGGTGTTGCCACATTGCGTTCTTAGCAGCGACAGGGTCTTTTCGCTGTAAGGCGGCGAGGATACGAGCGTGGTCATCTAACCATTCTTCACGGTAATCTTGACCACTGATGTGAGAGTGGAGTTTATTCCACATTGGACTCTTTTCGCGTCGATCCCAGGATTGTTTCAGCATATCTACCAGCACAGAGTTTTGAGTGGCCTCTGCAATACACATGTGAAATCTTTCATCTCCGCTGCAATCGGTGGTGCCGCTTGCAAGCTCTTCGCGCTCGAGTTCGAGTGCAGAGCGCATCTTAATGATGTCGCCCGGAGTGACCTGAGTTGCCGCAAACTCCGCAATATTACTTTCCAGCAATTGACGGGCTTGCAGCATCTCGAATGGACCAGCATCATCGCTGACCACATTCTCGCGAGAATGAGTAGGAATGTTCAGGACATAAACACCTGACCCTTTTTTTACCTCAACTAAGTTTTCAAGCTCCAGCATGATGATCGCTTCACGCACCACAGTGCGGCTTACATCTAGACGATCAGCAATATCGCGTTCTGGAGGTAACCTATCTCCGACCTTATATAGGCCTTCAATAAGTTCTTTTCTTAGTACTAACCCTATCTCCTGATAAGGTCTTTTCGGCTCGAAAGGCATCATGATGATATTGTCACTTCTTTCCATTGTATTTCTCTCGCCATCATAATGACCAAATATAATTGGTCAACCTCTATATCCTAAAATGCAGTAACACCTTGTTTTTGTATTACTCTTTTTTCTATATTTGCTCGTTATTCAACAGCCTGAATACGGTCAATCAATGCACTCAATTCTGGGTCCGCTTTATCTAGCGCGTCGTACATAGGTTGAACCGCTAGTGCGAACGCAGCCTTGTCTGGTTCCACAAAAGTAACACCCATTTCCTCGGCTTTAGCACGCTCTTTTGCTTCCGATTCAGCCCACAATTTTTTCATCAATTCAGATGAATCACTTGCCGCTTTCATTAGCGCATCTTGTTGCTCTGTAGTCAGTTTGTCGTATGCTTTGGTTGAGATAACCAACACATCCGGAACCATCGTGTGCTCATCTAAGCTGAAGTATTTAGATACTTCACTGTGACGGCTCAAGCTGAAAGAAGGAATGTTATTTTCAGCCGCATCCACTACACCTTGCTGCAGTGCTGTGTACAACTCACCGTAAGCTAGTGGCGTTGGGTTACCGCCTAACGCTTTCACCATCGCAATTGCTGATGGGCTTGGTTGAACACGAACTTTCAAACCTTTCAGGTCTTCAGGTGTGTTAATTGGCTTGTTGGTATAAAAGCTACGCGCACCTGCGTCGTAGTAAGTCACACCAATAAAGCCGCTATCACGAGAAGAGTTAAGAATGTCACGGCCTACTTCACCATCAGTCACACTGTAGTAGTGCGCTTGATCGCGGAATAAGTAAGGCATGTTGAATGATGAATAAGCAGGAGAAAAAGCTTCTAATTCAGCAGCATTACTTTTCACCATGTCTAAAGCGCCGTTCTGCATCAGCTCCATAGATTCACGCTGTGTACCCAATTGAGCATCAGGGTAAATACGAATACGCACCTCACCATCCGTCAATTCACGTACTTCTTTCGCCATAAACGTCATCGCTTCATGTACTGCATGGTCACGAGGGTGGTTATGGCTCAGTTTCAATGTTGTCGCTGCATAAGCAGAAGCTGTTGCTCCAAAAGTGAAAGCAGCACCGACAACCGCACTAATCAAAGTTTTACGCGTCATCATCATTCTTATTCTCCGTGGATTGGTTATCCAAAATGTAGGGTGTTTTTTGTTATGGGCTCATATTGGGGCTCAAGAAAGGAACCGTCAAAGCGAAATTTAAAATTGATTAACCAATATCACAATAAAAACCCACAAATTGGTCAACCAAAATCATTTGTGAAGTTGCTCACGCCAACCAAAAAATGAATAGCTTATGATTCAGCCAGATTTTTGAACATCCCATCCCTACATAGAAACAATTTCTTACATTGGTAAACCAATTGTTATGAGATACGCAATTTTGTTGAAAGGAAATAAACATGAATAAATTGGTCAGTTACATAAATAGAGGGTTGGCCGCCTTTACAGTGTCTCTATCGTCTTTCTTAGTACTGTGTGTGATATGGCAGGTCTTATCCCGCTATGTTATTGGCAAACCAAGTACTGTTACCGACGAGCTCGCGCGTTATCTCTTTATGTGGGTAGCCTTAATTGGTGCTGCTTACACTACGGGTCTGAAACGCCACCTTGCCATCGACCTGCTTACGATGAAGCTGACTGGCAAACGCAAATTAATCAACGAAATCGTTATCCAAATAGCCATCGCTTCTTTCTCTTATATCGTTCTGGTACACGGTGGAAGCCAACTTGCTGCTAAAACGCTTGCGATGGGACAGCTGACTCCCGCTCTAGGTTTAGAAATGGGCTACATCTACTTCTGCTTACCGATTAGTGGCGCTTTGATGATTTTTTACTCCGTCGTATTTACCTACGAACGCGTTAAACAATTAATGTCAGGTGACGATTTGATCACCGACTCACAACTTGATTGATAGAAGGATTTCACAATGGAATGGCAAGTAATACTGACCTTATTCGGTAGTTTCGCTGTACTGCTTACAATCGGTGTACCGGTCTCTTTTGCGATTGGTTTATCGTCACTGGCAACCATCTTGATGAGCTTACCGCTTGAGCCTGCAATCGCTGTAGTTGCTCAACGTATGGCTGCTGGCCTTGATAACTTTGCTCTACTGGCAATCCCGTTCTTCATTTTGGCGGGCAACATCATGAACCAAGGCGGCATCGCGCTGCGTTTGATCAACTTCGCGAAAGTGTTGGGTGGTCGTCTACCGGGTTCATTGGCACACGTAAACGTGATGGCAAACATGATGTTTGGTTCTATCTCTGGCTCAGCGGTAGCATCGGCTACTGCAGTGGGTGGCACCATGTCTCCTCTGCAAAAGAAAGACGGCTACGACGAAAACTTCTCTGCTGCGGTAAACATTACTTCGTGCCCTACCGGTCTTTTGATTCCACCAAGTAACACGCTGATCGTTTTCTCGTTGGTTTCTGGTGGAACTTCAATAGCAGCACTGTTCTTAGCGGGTTACATCCCAGGTCTCATCATGGGGCTAAGTATCATGATCGTGGCGGGCATTATCGCGAAACGCCGTGGTTACCCAATCGCAGCACGCCCTTCAATGTCGGTAGTATGGGATACCTTCTTAAGAGCGGCGCCATCTCTAGCGCTGATCGGCATCATCATGGGTGGCATCATTGGCGGTATCTTTACTGCGACTGAGGCTTCTGCGATTGCGGTTGTATACACCTTTGTTCTCGCGGTACTTATCTACCGTGAAGTTAAGTGGCGCGATATTCCAAAGATCATCCTTGAGTCTGCGGTAACGACATCTATTGTTTTGTTATTGGTCGGTGCATCAATGGGCATGTCTTGGGCAATGGCAAACGCCGATGTGCCTTACATGATTGCCGATGCTCTACTAGCGGTTTCTGATAACCCATTAATGATCCTATTGATTATCAATGTGATTCTGCTGATTGTGGGTATCTTCATGGATATGACACCAGCGGTACTGATCTTCACACCAATCTTCTTACCGATCGCATTGGATCTAGGCATCGACCCTGTTCACTTCGGCATAATGATGACATTCAACCTAGCTATCGGTATCTGTACGCCGCCAGTAGGTAGTGCGTTATTCATCGGTTGTTCGGTTGCCAACATTGCCATTGATAAAGTCATCAAACCGTTGCTGCCATTCTATGCGGCGCTTATCGCTGCACTAATGGCCGTTACTTTTATCCCTGAGCTGAGCTTGTTCCTACCTGAATTGGTGCTGGGCTACGGTTCGTAATTTCGTCACAGATACATTTCTAGACTGCTAAACACTCACACGTATTATCAAATAATAAAATCCCGCTGGTTCGCTGGCGGGAGAAGGAAATAAATAATGAAGACTGTTGCTAACTCGACGCTGCCAAACACTGTATTACGACCTGATTACGACCGTTCAGCACTTCAAAGCCGTATTGTGCATCTTGGTTTTGGTGCCTTTCATCGTGCGCACCAAGCTCTATTCACTAATGAGATGCTCAGCAAGACCAGCACCGATTGGGGTATTTGCGAAATTAACCTATTCGGCGGCGAAGATTTAATTGAATCACTTCGTACGCAAGACCACCTTTACACAGTTGCTGAAAAAGGCGCGGAATCTACCGATGTAAAATTAATCGGTTCAGTAACTGAATCACTGCATCCAAATCTAGACGGCATCGAAGCTGTTTTAGAAAAAATGGCTGAGCCTCAAGTGGCTATCGTGTCGATGACCATCACAGAGAAAGGCTACTGCGCTGACCCTGCAACTGGAAAGCTTGATAGAAACAATGCCCTAGTCATCGCTGATTTAGCGAACCCAACACAGCCAAAATCTGCGCTTGGTTATATTGTGCAAGCGCTCAAAATACGCCGCGAACGCAACCTTCCTCCATTCACGGTGATGTCTTGTGACAACGTCCAAGAGAACGGTCATGTAGCAAAAGCAGCGATCATTGAGTTCGCTCAACTGCTTGACCCTGAATTGCGTGATTGGATTGAAACCAATGTCACCTTCCCTTGCACCATGGTTGACCGCATCGTACCCGCAGCAACCGAAGAAACACTGACAGAAATTGCAGAACTGCTTGGTTGTGAAGACCCATGTGGCATCGCCTGTGAACCCTTCCGCCAATGGGTGATTGAAGATAACTTTGTGGCAGGCCGTCCAAACTGGAATGTCGTTGGCGCAGAGTTCGTAGAAGATGTGGTGCCTTACGAAGAGATGAAACTGCGCATGCTCAATGGCAGTCACTCTTTCCTTGCTTACCTTGGATATCTTGGTGGCTACAACCATATTTCCGATACCATGACAGACGCTGGTTACCGCAAAGCCGCTTTTGACATGATGATGAAATCCCAAGCACCTTCGTTAACCATGCCTGAAGGGACTGATTTGGAAGGCTACGCAACTTTGCTGATCAACCGCTTCACCAACCCAAGCTTGAAACATAAGACGTGGCAGATTGCGATGGATGGTAGCCAGAAGATCCCTCAGCGTATGGGTGGCAGCTTGCGATTCCATTTAGAGCAAAGCTCAGACTTCTCATGGCTTGCAACGGCCATCGCTGGCTGGATGCGTTATGTATCTGGCGTTGACGAGCAAGGCAATCAGATCGATGTTCGCGATCCAATGGCAGACACACTGCGCCAGATCTGCGACGAGCATGGACTCAATGTATCTGTGGTTCCGGCGTTGCTTGCGGTTGAAGCAATTTTCCCTGCCGAGCTAGGTCAAAACCCACAGGTCATTGATGCAGTAAGTTCAGCGTACCAATCATTAATTGAACACGGTGCCGTTGCTACCGTGGCTGCGTTATAAGGAGAACAAACAATGAAGAGTTTCTTATGTGAAGACTTTTTACTGTCGAATGAGACAGCGCGCCGCTTGTACCACGAACACGCAAGCCACCAGCCGATTTATGACTATCACTGCCACCTAAACCCGGCAGAAGTTGCTCAAGATCGTCAGTTCGAAAACATGTCTAAGATTTGGCTTGAGGGTGACCACTACAAATGGCGTGGTATGCGTTCAGCAGGTATTGACGAGCGCCTGATCACCGGAGGCGCTAGCGATTATGATAAGTTCATGGCCTGGGCTAAAACCGTCCCTCAAGCCTTGGGCAACCCACTTTACCACTGGACACACTTAGAACTCCGTCGCCCATTTGGTATTACTGGCACTCTCTTTGGCCCAGACACAGCTGACCGAATTTGGCATGAATGTAATGAACTATTAGCGACACCGGAATTTAGTGCTCGCGGCATCATGCAACAAATGAACGTTGTTATGGCTGGTACGACTGATGACCCTATTGATTCGCTTGAACACCATAAAGCGATCGCAGAAGACAACACATTTGATGTGAAGGTTCTGCCAAGTTGGCGCCCAGATAAAGCGTTCAAAATTGAACTCGACGGCTTTGCTGATTACTTGCAAAAGTTAAGCATGGTTACTGACATTGAGATCACTCGCTTCCATCACCTATTGAATGCTTTGGACAGCCGCTTAGCACATTTCAACGACCATGGTTGCCGTGCAGCTGACCACGGTATTGAAGTGGTTCGCTATGCGCCGATTCCATCAGAATCCGATTTAGATGCTCTGTTAACTCGACGCCTCAATGGCGAAACGCTCACCGATTTAGAATGTGCACAGTTCTCAACAGCCGTTCAAGTGTGGTTGGGCAAGCGCTACGCAGCTATGGGTTGGGTAATGCAGCTTCACATTGGTGCTCAACGCAATAACAACACGCGTATGTTCCAACTGTTAGGCGCAGATGCAGGGTTTGATTCAATTAGCGATAAGACGTTTGCATTCGAACTGGCTCATCTGTTGGACGAAATGGATCAAAGTAATGAGTTGCCTCGCACCATCCTCTACTGCTTGAACCCTCGCGATAACGAGATGATGGCAACCATGATTGGTAACTTCCAAGGTGGCGGCATCGCGGGCAAAGTCCAGTTCGGTTCTGGTTGGTGGTTCAACGATCAGAAAGACGGCATGCAACGCCAAATGGAGCAGTTATCTCAGCTTGGTCTGCTTAGCCAGTTTGTCGGCATGCTGACTGACTCTCGCAGCTTCTTATCGTACACACGCCACGAATACTTCCGCCGAATTCTATGCGACATGCTTGGTCGCTGGGCTGAAAACGGTGAGGTGCCAAACGACATGTCGCTGCTTGGCCCTATGGTCGAAAACATCTGCTTTGGCAACGCAAAACGTTACTTCGAAGAGAGGGCGTAACCCATGAAACATATCGCCATTATTGGTGAGTGCATGATCGAGCTTAACGGCAAACCGTTCGGCTCAATGCATCAAACGTTTGGCGGAGACACTCTCAATGCTGCGGTCTATTTAAGCCGCGGCTGTGAAGCCAACCTCAATCAAGATGACATCAAAGTGTCCTACGTCACGGCTTTAGGTGCAGACCCGATTAGCAAGGGGATGCTAGAACGCTGGCAACAAGAGGGGGTGTCGACGGACCTAGTTCTACAAGACAGTCAACGTACCCCAGGTCTATACCTGATTCAGCTTGATGACGCAGGCGAGCGTACCTTCTTATACTGGCGTAATCAGTCAGCAGCACGGTACCTGTTGCAACATCCAGATTTTAGCCAGATAAAACAAGCTTTGCGCAACGTCGATATGGTCTTTCTCAGTGGCATAACATTAGCGATTCTACCCGAGCAAGATCGTATCCAGTTATTGAACATCTTGGTTGAATTGAAGACGCAAGGCGTTGAGATCGCCTTCGACAGTAACTTCCGCCCTGCGCTTTGGCCACAGGACGAAAACCAAACCGTCAAAAATAGCTACCAAGCCATGTATACATTGACGGATTTAGCGTTAGTGACATTCGATGACGAACAGTTGATTTGGGGAGATACTTCACCAGAACAAACTATCGAACGTCTAACAGCGCTGGGTGTTAAGCGATGCATCGTCAAACTGGGTGCAGATGGCTGTCTCATTCAAGATGCCACAAGTCAAGCTAACAGAGAGCAAGATTCTGGTACCGCTTCGGCTCCACGGGCGGTGCCTACCCAACCTGTTGAACATGTCGTTGATACGACCTCGGCAGGAGACTCATTCAATGGCGGATTTTTATCTGCTTACCTTGCTGGTGAAGACTTAACAACGTCATGCCAGCGTGGCAATACCATGGCAGGCGTCGTTATCCAGCATCGCGGTGCCATTATTGCAAAAGAACTTACTCAAGCGGCCATCACAGCCATTTAAGGAATACCAATGAACATCAAACAACAACTAAAAACACTGAAAGTTATCCCTGTGATCGCTATCGACAACGCTGAAGACATCATCCCTCTGGGTAAAGTGTTAGCTGAAAATGGTTTACCTGCAGCAGAAATTACGTTCCGTTCTGAGGCTGCTGTCGAAGCTATTCGTCTACTTCGTGAATCACAACCAGATATGTTGATCGGCGCAGGCACTGTACTCAATCGTGAGCAAGCGATCGCGGCTAAAGAAGCGGGCGCAACGTTCGTCGTCTCTCCTGGCTTTAACCCAAACACGGTAAAAGCCTGCCAAGAAATTGGTATCGATATCATTCCTGGAGTCAACAACCCAAGCACAGTAGAAGCCGCTCTAGAAATGGGCTTAACCACATTGAAGTTCTTCCCAGCTGAAGCATCAGGTGGCATCAACATGGTTAAGTCGCTTCTTGCTCCTTACACGGATATTGAGATCATGCCGACAGGTGGCATTAACCCAAACAACATCAAAGACTACCTAGCGATACCTCGCGTGCTCGCATGTGGCGGTACTTGGATGGTGGATAAGAAGCTGATTGAAGAAGGCAATTGGGAAGAACTGGCTCATTTAACTCGTGAAGCTGTTAAGTTAGTCAATTAAACCTAATGCAATAGCATTTTAACGTTATATCTAGCCCTCCTTTTGGAGGGTTATTTTATGGGTAAGCATTATTCATTCAAAGTTAATATTTAATCGCGTTCTATATCATCTTAAAAATAAAGGCTAAATATGGAAAACTGGCTAGCGCAGGGGATTGGCGGAATTGCATTTTTCGTTGGCGTAATGGCTTTTTGGCAAAAAGACGACATACGTTTCCGCTATCAGATGATGACATTCTGTTTCATCATGAGTGCTCATTTCGCACTTATGGGGGCAACCGTGGCTGCTATTGGTGTAATCATCAACGCCATCCGAAGTTTTGCTTCAATAAAAACTCAGTCCCGCAAAGTGATGTGGTTCTTTATTGGACTAATGTGGCTGATGACACTCCCCAATATTACCCACTTCTTCGAACTGCTCACCGTAATCGGCTCATCTGTCGCTACATGGGCGCTGTTTTCAAAGCAAGGCATTCCTCTTCGCAGCCTAATTTTGTTCAATTCCTTCTGCTGGGTTTGCCATAATATCTGGCTCGGATCTATTGGCGGCTCATTGGTCGAGAGTACTTTTATCATCACTAATTTGATAACCATATATCAGTTGTATCAAACAAAGAAAAGTTGTCGACGTTAGCTAACTCCGTTGGAGCAAGTACCAAAACAATTACTTGGATCCGAAACGAAAACCAGAACATATGTTCTGGTTTTTATAGAGACCTAATGAGTTAATCAATCAACACCAACGAGTCTAAAATCCCTTTGCCACTATGGATCCCGCCTTCGTTTTCACTAGCAGGTTTACTGCGAATCAAGTATCCCGCATAACCATCAAGCTGAGTGACTGGCTCACCTTGGTAATAGGCAGTGAACAGCCCAACCTCACTCACAAGATCATCAACCAACGTTTGTTGAGTATCTCGCACCGCAATGGTTGGTACATCACGTTCATGTGGATACAAACGTTGCATCAGAGCCCAAGCGTCGTATTCTTCCGGTTTAAGCTGGTTCAATTGTTCATTGATGTCATCACCAAATACGCAGTGACCGCCGCCCTCACCTTGGTTTTTCAACACCCACTCTTGCTTATTAGCTTGCGTGTTAAACCACTCTATTGATTCACTGGTGATTGGCTTCATATCGGCTAATACACTCTTGGCCAATTCGGCTTCTTCTAACGTTAAACTCCAGCGTGTGTATTCTGTTGCTGACATCATGGTCAGCAGCATTTGCATGGTTTTACTGGTCGCTAACTGTTGGCTGATGGTCGCGTTCATTGCGACATGGTGTTGTTCCATAAACAAGCGAGTCTGACTTAGTGTGTGGCAACAAATCGATTCGTTGAGTTCTGGAGCCCAGTAATCTGAATACTGATAGCCAGCTCTTAGATAAACCACATCGACCGCACCAACATCTTGCAGCAACAAACGTTGGTTATCTCCTGTTGAAAGCTGACAGCTCAATTGTTCAAAGGTACGACGAACCGTGCGAATGCCCTGTTTTTGCAGCTCAACTTCAAGCAAATGTTGGTCATATACATTGTCTTCGTTCTTCTGAACCACCATCAAGAAAACTGGTTTATCTTGCTCATCGAAATCGGTTTTCACTTGCCTTGCAGCATTAGCGATACCATAAGCCAACTGCGTTAAGCCTTGGTTTTCAGCTGGTGTTGCTGACAATTCTTCCAACCAATGGTTATAAACGTTTGGCCATTGGTTTTGCATGAATGAGTGGAACTCTGTAGCGCGTTGACCAAAAGGCGCCATTCCTGCCGCAATGCCATTAAACTCAATCACTTTTGCACCGTGTTGGCGATCGTCCATAAAATCAGTACGCATCATCAACAAAGGTTGTCGCGCTGGATTCAAGCGCTCATCCGCACTGCCGTGTGCTTGTCGGTGCAACTCCATCAAGCGACCAAAAAACGGGTCGGCTTTCGCCATATCGCTCAATGATGACTGTAAAAAGTCGTGGTCTTCAGAAACATTATTGATGAGCTTGGTGATCAGCGGCGTCACCTTCAACAGGTGTTCAAAAACCTCGCGCTCCATGGTCATTGGCGCAATACTGAAAGGGCAATGCCTAGCGGTATTATCTGACTGACGAAAAGCGACGCCGTGCATGATCGCCCACTCACAAGCCTCTTCAATTACTTGCTGCGGAATCAATGGCATTGAATTCATTTAGATATCTCATTCTTGCCGGGCATTTAGCACCCGTAGTAAGACGATGCTCATTCTAAAAAGACGAAATAAATTTCAAAAAGTTATTTCGCCGCTTTGATCATCGTAGCTTGAAGTTTACAGCTGAGGTTCTTGAGTCTTATTAACAATGAGGTCGCGAAGCCATTTGTGGCTTGGTTCAGAGTCAAAGTAACGATGCCAAAGCAAAAACAAACCACCGGGAACCAACTCAATGGGAATCGGCTTCATCACCAGCTCGCCACTCTCAATATAGTCACGAACCGAGTTGTACGGATAACACATCAGCAAATCGCTTTGCTTACAAAGCTTTACTGCGCTGGTGATGTCCGACACGTTGGCGGCTTTGTTAATTTGAAGCTGTTTGGCCTGTAAGATTTCCAGTAGCAACCAGTCGCCAACGCCACCGGTCACTAACTGAATATGACGGTATTTAAGGAAGGCTTGCAGATTCCACTCTTCTTGAAGCACTGGGTGATCATTGCGCATCAAACACACAGAGTAATCTTGCAGCAATTCGACATGGTTCAGCTCGGCAGGAATGTTTTGAATGTGGGTACTCGCCCTTTCATCGAGCTCAAAAATTCCAATCCCAAAATCGACCTCACGCTTTAGTAAGCGCTTAAAAGTTTCGCTGCTCCAAGTAGTGCTGTTTACCGTAATGTTCGGCGCATCTGCCAGCGCGTTAGGCATAAATTTAGGGTAAATCGCGGTATAAGCGGTTTCAACAAGATCGATATTAAAAGTGCGTTCGCTATCTTTCGGTTCAAAGATATCCGGCACGGTTAGCTGTTCAACTTGCAGAAGGATCTGATGGATCTTAGGCGCTAAAGAGGTGGCTTTCGGGGTTGGAAACAGACCTTTTGACTCGCGTTCAAACAAAGGGTCATCAAACAAAGAGCGTAGCTTGGTGAGTTGCTTACTCACCGCAGACTGACTAAGGAACAATCGCTCTGCCGTTTTGCTCACACTGCGCTCTTCAAGCAACACGTGTAAACACAGCAGTAAATTCATATCACATTTGAGTAAGCTCTTAACATCTACCATGATATTCCTTAGATTCAGATTAATGATGACTTTATGTCACTTTAAATCATATCACAAACTTGTTAATTTAAGCCCATGTAACCTATGAGTTAATAACTCAAAAAAATAATAGACCTAAGGAATACTCATGAATTTTCTAGCACTCCCTAAGATTGATTTGCACTGCCATCTAGACGGAAGTGTTCGTCCAGACACCATTATTGATCTGGCGAAACAGTACGGAATCGAACTGCCTGAAGATCGCGATGCGGTTGTTCAATCTCTAACGGTGCCAGAAGATTGCAAAAACTTAGATGAGTACCTGGCTTGTTTCAGCTTGCCACTGCAAGTGATGCAGACTGAAGAAGCGATTGAACGTATCTCTTTCGAGCTTTACGAAGACGCTGCACTAGAAAACGTTAAGTACCTAGAAGTTCGCTTTGCACCAATCCTGCACGTAAATAAAGGTCTGTCTCTTGATACGATCATTGCAAGCGCAGTTAAAGGCATGAAGCGTGCTGAAGAGAAATACGACATCAAGGGCAACTACATCATGTCTGTACTGCGTATGTTCCCTAAAGATTCTATCAAAAACGTAATCGACGCAGGCCAACCTTACCTAGGTAAAGGCGTGGTTGCATTTGATATCGCTGGTGGCGAAAAGCCAGGTTTCTGCGCTGAATTCCCTGAATACACGCAATACGCTCTTGAAAAAGGCTACCGCATTACCGTGCACGCTGGTGAGCAATGGCATGGTCAAAACGTTTACGATGCAGTAACTATGTTGGATGCTGAGCGTATCGGCCACGGTGTTCACATCCAAGGTAACGAAGACGCGTACAACATCGTTAAAGAGAAGCAAGTTGCACTTGAGACTTGCCCAACAAGTAACGTTCAAACTAAATGTATTCACAAATTCAGCGACCACCCAATTGCTGAATTCAAGAAAGACGGCATCGTTGTAACGATCAACACAGATAACCGCACTGTGTCGAACACAACCATGACTAACGAAGTGAAGCGTGTGTGTGAAACATTCAGCTTAACAAAAGAAGATTACGTAGAAATCTACAAGTACTCTGTAGAAAGTGCGTTTACTTCAGATGAAGTGAAACAGCACCTAATGGGTTTTGTAGAGCAAATCTAATTTAAGCAATCTTGATTGCTAAGTAGAAAAACAGGAAGAGAAAGGCTGAGGCTTTTCTCTTTTTTTATGCCCGAAAATCGCTAATCTTGCAGTATTCGTCATTTAGACCGAGACTCTCGGAAAGTGGGTAAGCATGAGTAATACAAACGTTAAAACTGAACTAGAAAAGATGCTATCTGGGCAAGTATATGATGGTGCAGACCAAGAAATTGAAACCGTGCGTTCCAATGCCAGAAAGTCGCTAATGGCTTTCAACAGCCACCAAGACCCAGACCAGCAACACACATTGCAAGAGCAGCTATTTGGTAAGGTTGGTAGCAGCAGCTTAATCCAGCCCCCTTTTCATTGTGAGTTTGGCAAAACCATCGAGATTGGTGACGACACCTTCATCAACATGAATGTGGTGATGCTTGACGGCTCCAACATCAAAATTGGCAACAATGTATTGGTGGGACCAAGTGTCCAGTTTTACACTGCCTCTCACTCACTGAACCACCTCAGTCGTCGCAAGTGGGAAACTTTCTGTCTACCTATCGCAATCGAAGATGATGTCTGGATTGGTGGAAACTCGGTGATTAACCAAGGCGTGACCATTGGTGCTCGCTCTGTGATCGCAGCCAACTCTGTGGTCAACAGTGATGTACCACCAGACTGCTTGTACGGCGGCACACCAGCAAAGCTGATTCGACACTTGAATGCCGAACAAGCCCACGACTAAACAAGCAAGTTGCGTATCCAAATCTAAAAACAAAAAGAGCCATGTTTCAATAACATGGCTCTTAATCTAATAAACAGCGTTGTTCTATCGTACGATTAACTTTCTACACAGTTCATCTCATTCACTGCTCTGAGGCCTGTAATGGGCTCCGATCTAAAGCCTTCTCATACTCGCTTTGTGGTGAACTAAGATAGGTATTTTTCACAAAACCCTTCCACCCTGAAAATAGCGACTCTATCGGCTCATTCGTTATTCCAGATACATCACCGTTACTCTTTATGAGCTTGATAAAAGCCTCCTCCCCCCAAGAACGCTCGATAAACTCACCGATGGTATAACCGACTTCATAGATTGTTGAACCACCATTAGGGTTGATATATAACTCTTGAACAAGCCCATCAAAACGGGCTTTGATGGCATTCCTGTTATTCATGTGGAACCAATAATCTTCAGATTTATAGATAGCCACCGCTTCCCACAACCAACGAGGGTTATTCGCAAAATTGGGGTTGATTTGAAGTGTCAGTAAGTGCACAAATTCATGCAATGCTGTTCGTTGAATTTCACCACCAAAATAAAGCAGCCTGATTTCATTACTTTTAGGCTCGATGTAGCCTGTAGAAAACGCATATCGCTGTCCAATGCTACGCTCTTGCTCATCTAAGTAGGCCTTTTGGCTTTGCCATACTCTCACTGTTATGACCGGTATTGAGTCCAGGCCGAAGCTCTTCATCAAAGGAGCCTGCTTGAGTAATAGCTCGTTGTGAATACTTGGAATTATCGCAGGTGAAGTTCCATCGTAAAGGACAAACTTGAACTGTCCTTTATCTGATTCATAGCAACCATCACATGCTTGCTCACCGCGAATTTGAAGCACGAAAGCCACGACTAAAACCAGCACCGACATGGTCAAAAACAAGAATGTAACCATAGACTTAGGTGGGTATCTTTTCATTTTCTACATCCTCAAATTTAACTCATTTGCCAAGGTGTCAATCTATTAAATTAACGCCAAGCGCCTGCAAGCTGTTTTCACACTGAACGGCATCAGTAAACTGGATAGCAGCCATACCCACAGATCTCGCACCTTCAACGTTATAAGGCATATCATCGAGGAAGACGGTTTCTGAAGCTTTAAGCCCATAATTAGATAAAAGCGCTTGGTAGATTTCAGGTTGTGGCTTAAGCATACCAAGCTCAGCGGAGACTGCCGCACCATCAAACAACGCCCAAAATTGATAGGTATTTTTTAAGTAATCAACAATCTCGACCACATTGTCGGTAAGCGCATACACACCATACCCAGATCGCTTTACACGCTCGATGAGTTCAACTGAACCGTGCAGTAAAATCTGCGTTTGCTTAACGTAATAAAACAAGCGTTCGCACTCTAACGGGGATAAGTCGAGTTCTTGTTGATAACGAAGCTTGGCCTCACTTTCGGTCAAGAATCCTTTGTTCAAATCCAACCAAATCGTGCTTTGGAAAATAGAACGAGCTCGAGACTCCAAGTCTTCAGTATCACCAAAAGTAAGACGGGCAATTTCCAGAGGTGCCCAACGCACAATGACATTGCCCACATCAAACACCACATTTTTGATTTCATTAGAACTCATACATACTCCCGTGATCGCCATGTTATTGATGGAAAAAAGACACAAAGTGCCACGCATCAAGATTCATAGCGAACGTTTATAAATTAAAAGTCTCGAGTAGAATATACAACCAATAGAGTACAAAAAAGACCATCATTACGACGGCCTTCTCAATATTCACTAACGAGTCAATCATCAACATAAATCAGCTTCAGATGGGAATATGGTCGGTGCTTTATAAGCGTTATACGTTTATGTCATCACCTGCACTCTTTTTGTTCTTTTTCCATTGAAGCGGTGTTATCCGTTCGATCGCTTAAACGCTCATATAAATTGTGAGGCATCTGCGTATCCCAATTGAAGCGTAATATCTAAGATCGAATAATCTTGCTCTGTCATAACCCGCTAGCGAATTCAAAAGACAAAGCCATCTAAAAGCACTCACCAAGTTAAGAAATGAAAACTTAGCCATGTAGCTCGCGACTCAGAAAGCTCAAACATTCAAAGCACGTCCTATTGGATGTGCTTTTTTCTTATCTGCTTGCAGGTAATCTCATCCTTCCGCCTATCAAGCAAAGAGAGAAAGGTGAGATACCAAGTAATTTTAAGATCGAGTAATAAATAGGATAAATATATAGGAAGTTTGGGGAATAACTATATAATATGATTACGCTTCAATAATTACACTCTCCATTTAACTAACCTCCTTACTCCTTATAACAATATTTTTACTGGTCACCTCCTCAATAAAATACCAGTTAATCAAGAATACTTTGTGATATCAATCTAGACTAAATTCCCAAGTACAACTTATTGATACTTCCCACCCAACAAATTAATCTCTCGTAAGAAAATTTTTACTAAAAACCGATATGAACTTAATTTTACGCATCAAAACAATTATACTCACCCCCATACTGATAATGAGTTAAACGTTAGTAACATTGAGTAAAACTTGTTCAATAAACAACAAGTAAAATTCTCAAATTTGCAAAACTCAACTCATAGTTAATATTGAAAATATTTGGAACCAAAATCACAAGGGTAGGATTCTCTTGAATTTATTATCAGGGATGCTGACAAAAATAGAACAGGCATTGTTAGATGAATAATTCTGCAACGTATTTACTTGCTGCTTTACGAGAAAAAATCAAAGAGAAGGGGATTTGTTATTCCGATCTCTCTGCTGGGATGGGAATTCCTCTCTCAACCATTAAAAGACAACTGCACAACACGTCTTTAGGGCTGGATAAAATACTCTCGTACGCGACTCATTTAGATACTGACTTAGTAGAATTATCTATGCGAGGCAAACAGTTACAGCAAGAGAACGAACAGTTTATTACTGATATAAATAGTGAAATATTCCATCAATATCCGTACTTGTTTGATTTTTTGTATCTATTGCGACGAAAAAAATGGTCACCACAAGATATTGCCAATAAATATCAACTGAGTCATACGTCAGTAGCCATATATTTTCGAGCATTAGAAATGATGGACTACGTAGAATTAAAAGGCGAAGATCAATACCGCTTCAAAGATCAAGGCCGTTTTATTTTTGAAGAAGGTTCTAAGCTTGATACGTTGTTTGCTAAGCGCTTTAGAGATGAAGTATTCAGCCATGACGTGCGCCCTCCGATCTGTATAGGACGCATTGCTATTACTGAAGAACAAGAAGAGAAGCTGGCGAACGAGGTGTACAACAAACTGATTGAGTTTGATGTACAAAACAAGAATGGAGAAGGCAGTGAACGGCTCAGAAATGTGTTAATGACCTACACACCAGGCAATCAGATATTTCTTTCTGATACGATTCCAAATATTGACGGTGAATTATTAAAAGCCATATCGATGGCAAACGAATAATGATTAACACGCACTAATAACAAATTATATTTGATTGAGAAAGAATCTAGTCGTAATCCATCAAGGCTACAATATTATTCAATAATTAATAACTTGTTATTTAAACAAGTTGAATAAAGAAAGAATAGACGCAAATAGCGCTCTTTTCTCATACCAATAAGTGAAATAAATAAGGCTGAATCTTCTTCACGAAACTCGGCAGGGCATGCCTCGACCTTTTTTCGCCTGATCAGATTCAAAAACCAATAAATGAAGGATATAACATGCAGTTTAAAACGTCTTTATGTGCGATTGCTGTCGGGGTTGCTCTAACACTAAGCGGATGCAATAGTAGTGATAATAGCTCGAATGTGGATGCTCCACTTAAAGCAACCGAATTCCACAACACCATCGATCGTGCAGGTGTACCAGTGGCGTTACGTGATTTGCACGGCGGCCACCTGCGCTACATTCCAATGTTCGATAACGGCTCATGGCATGGCCACACGTTAGACACCAAAGGTGGTGAAATCACGCTAGGTGGTACAGCGCTATTGACCGAAGAATACGTATCATTCATGGCTGCACGTTTTGACCGTTTGGCTCTGACTGTCGACGGCCAGCCAATGCCGCTAGAACTGACAAACGCATACTCACAACCAGGTGCGTTGATTCAAACGTATACAGGCGATAACGGTATCGAAGCCGAGCTAGAAATGCGTTTTGTGACTAATCGTACTTCTCTTGTAAAAACCACCATCAAAAACCCAAATAAGCTAGATATTCAAGGTGAATGGGATGGTGAGTTGATGCAAAACTATCGTGCGGATGATGGCACGGCATACAAGAATGAAGACAGCACAGTCCGTAGTGTTGAAGAAGCTTACCCAACTTACTCCCGTGAAATTACAGCGACAGACAGTGGTGTAGAAGTCTCTTTTGGCGCAGTTCGTGATTCATGGTCATTGTTGACATCTGGCGATTCAAAGTTCGAAGTAACGCGTTCTATCAAACCAGAAACTTCTACCATCAATGACGACAAGAAAGGTTTCGTGCAAACGGCCTCTCTAGGTGATGGCGAAGAGATCACGTTATACACGGCTTACACTCACGTTCAAAACACCAAAGAACAAGCGTCTGAGTTTGCAAAACTGGATAAAGTGATGGCCGATCCAAAAGGTTACATGCACGATTCAGCAATGCGCTGGGAAGAATACCTAGAAAACGGTCTCACCAACGATGCGGCTTCAAAAGAGCATGAGTTTGTTGCAGTAAAAGCAATGGAAACATTGAACGCGAACTGGCGTGGTGCTGCGGGTGCGATTGACCACGACACAGTTACGCCTTCCGTTACGGCCCCTTACTTCTCAGGCAACATGACATGGCCATGGGATACGTGGAAACAAGCTTACGCAATGTCACACTTCAACCCAGATGTAGCGATGGAAAACATTCGCACTGTATTCCAATACCAAGTGCAGTCTGATGATCCAGTCCGTCCTTGGGATGAGGGCTACCTACTTGATGTCGTGACTTACAACCTACCAGCTGAACGCTGGGAAGGCATGTCTGCAGAATACAAAAAAGTGTTCCCTCAAGCGACTGATGGCCTGAATTGGAACGAACGTAATACTAAGCCATCACTGGCTGCATGGGCTGTTTGGGAAGTGTATACGGCACTGAAAGACGAACATAACCGTCCCGAAGAAGCGCAGAAGTGGCTAGAAGAAATGTATCCGAAGCTAGTGGCATTCCACGATTGGTGGTTACGCGCTCGTGATACCAACAAGAACGGAATACCGGAATATGGCGCAGCGAAAGACCCAATTCATACCGTTTTCGAAGATGATGTGAATAACGGTTCTTGGGGACCAGATGCGTTTGTGGACGACATGAAGTTCCAATATAAAGACGAAGCGAATGGCGATACGTGGATCAAAGAAACGAGTATCGAGAAGTACAATGAATTACTGACTTCTGGTGATTACACAGCAATGAGCATACCTGCGAAAGTTGCAGCGGGTTGGGAATCAGGGCGTGATAACGCAGGCGTATTCGGCTTTATCGACACTATCGATAACCTACAAGGATTATCTGAACAACCGACACAAGAAAAAGCGGAAGTGATAGACCAAATGGGTCGTTACGCTCATGACACTAATGGTTTCGACAATACGTATGACATCGCTATGGGCACAGACGGTTCAGTGGTGACTTACCTCGATGATTCAGTTGAGAATATGAACAAGCTGACTCAGGCGAAGAAAGATTGGGAAGTGAAGTTCAACGAGAACACAGACGATTCAAACAACTTATCAGGTTATTCACTGATGCAAGAGTCAGTAGATCAGGCCTCTTACTGGTACTCAGACAACCTATACCTATCGCAAATCGCCGACGTACTGGGTAAAGCAGACAAAGCCGCTGAGTTTGCAGAAAAAGCAGCGGACACCAAAGAGTACATCAACCGTTGTATGTACGATGAGTCAACGGGCTTCTACTACGATATCGAAGTAATACCAAATGGACTCCCTAATCAATGTGCAGGTCCGGTGTTGGTGAAACGCGGTATGGGTCCTGAAGGTTGGTCACCGCTATTCAACAACGCAGCGACGCAAGAACACGCGGACAAAGTCGTGGAAAACATGCTAAATACTAGCAAGTTTAACTCACCTAAGATTCCGCTAGGTACGGCATCAATGGACAACCCGGCTTACGGCCCAGATATTTACTGGCGTGGTCGCGTGTGGCTAGATCAGTTCTACTTTGGTGTGCGCGGTATGGACAACTATGGGTACGGTGTAGAAGCGCGTCAAATGGTCGACAAGCTATTCCAAAATGCGCAAGGCCTAACAGAAGCCACCCCGATTCAGGAGAACTACAACCCAGAAACGGGTGAGGTTCAGGGCGCGAATAACTTCTCTTGGAGTGCAGCGCACCTTTACATGTTGTACAACGGTTTCGTGGGCAAATAGCAGCCACACTCATTAGATATTAGGCGTTGCAGATGATCCCCCTAGCATCTGCAACCGCTTAAGCCTCTTCAAGTCAGGTTTAAAAGTCACAGTAAATGCTGTGGCTTTTTATTATCTGCTTGCCTAATACCTCTATCTCCCCCTTATCTAATCGAGAAAGAGAATGAAGTCACACCCCTAGATATAACCCTCGAATTCACCCTCCAAAACACCCTATTTCTCATCATCTAATCAGCCTTCTATGTTAGAATTATCGGCTAGTTCGGAATGCGCTGAGTCTCTGATTTAGTTAACTATAATTTAATCACCATGAGTGCTTTTTTAAGTTTTTAGAATGAAAAAATATGAATTAGTTGTTCAAGATATTGTGAGCAAAATTTGTCAAAACAGTATCAGCCATAAGCTTCCTGCAGAAAGAGAACTGTCTGAAATATATGGATTATCTCGTTTCACGATTCGTAAAGCACTAGCCAAGCTAGAAGCTATTGGCATGGTGAAATCTAAAGTGGGTTCTGGTTACTTCGTCAACACTTCTCTCATTGGCACACCACTGGTGTACAACTCCATTACTGAAAACAGTTTTGAAGAGATCTCTTATAAAAAGCTCCAGCTAAATAAAGCGCTACCTAATAACCATGAACAGCAGATTTTTTCTTTAGACGACAATGACTACATTTGGAAAATTAGACGGCTTCGATTGATTAACAACAAAGTAGTTCAGATAGAAGAAGCCAAGATCCCTGTTAGCGTCTTTCCAGAAATGAATGCCGAGATCATTGAAAGTTCAATCCAGAAACATGCATTGGCGAAAGGCCTTCAGATCGATAGCTACTTAACAACGTATCAAGCGATCAACGTTTCTAAAGAAGATGCAGAGTTGCTCGGCTGCAAAAAAAATGCGGCAGCGATGAATATCACCAACCGAGGTTTCTTAGCATCGGGTGAGCTGTTCATCGTCAGCGATATCATTGACATCAACTACCAATGCACCTACCACACGCCTTTTAACAATGAGAGCATGAGCTTCCGAGACAAAAAGTAACAGTTTGATTTGTATTCAGCTACTTTGTCTTCCCACGTTTAATTTCTCTAGTTTCCGTATCTCCCTAAAAACAACAACCCGCACAGTGGCGGGTTGTCAGGAGAATTGAATCAACTGTTATTAGAATTCGTAGTACAAACGTACGCGAGCACCAAAATCATCGTCTTCAGAGAACGCAGATGTATTGGTCGTTTTGTTGTCGACCGTCGTGTAGTAAGTACCAAGAAGAACAGAGAAGTCTTGTACTTCGAGCACATTCTGGAACTCATAAGATGCGTAACCCGTGTTAACCGTCACATCACCTTTCGCCCATGTGGAATCATATTCGTTCGCACCATAGATGTAACCGATACCGAAGTTGTTATAAAGCGCGTTCAAACCCGCAGTTGCATTGGTTTCATCGACAGCATCTAAGTAAGCAAAGTTAGCGTTAACGCTCCAAGAATCATTAGACCAATTACCTGTTAGACCGTAGCCAGTTCGGTCAGAGATATCTTTACCCGAGGTGTCGACAACTGCATCGCTAACTAAGTTAGTTTCCATTGAGGCTGCAACAGTAAAATCACCCATTTTATATGACACAACCGGGCGAACAAGGAAGGCATCTTTGGCGTTGTCGTGGTCTACGTCCACACCATGGTAACTATCAGAGAACAAGTCAGAGCGATCGCCGATCATCGTTCCTACTTCGACATACAGATCCCCAAAACTTTGGCTATACATCAACTGACCATCAGAACCACGACCGCGAGCTTCTTTCATCTGGTACACATAAGCGCTGCCACCCGTATAAAGCTCATTTGAGGTATCACCTGAATACTCTAGGAAAACATCGAGGCCTACAGGGAACATATCGTAGGCTTCAAAACGACCCGCTTTGATCGCCCACCCGTCTTTTTTGCCGAACTCAAAGTAGGCATCATCGAGTGCGACATTGCCTGTGCTTTCAAATAGAGGCTGCGCTTTAACCCCAACATAGTGACCATTACTGGTGTACTTTTCGCCAGCGAACTCAATCAGAACTCGACCATCTTGGTTGAACTCTGCGTTACCATTATCATTCGACTCTCTATCTTGGTAGTTGAAGTTCAGCTCAACGTTACCACCAACAGAGAAGTTACCTTCTTCTGTATCAACAATGGCAATGCCTGCATGAGCCCCCATTGCAGAAGAAACTAAAACAGCAGCTAAAGACAGTTTGAATGTGCTTTTCATATAAACCCTAATATTATTTTATTGTTATTAGTTGCATAGCAACTTTTTGAATTTCAAGTTGAAATATATGGACAGTATTCGACTCGATTTCTAGGGCATATATTGACTAATTAACTCCTCACTCACAATATTATCCATCTGGAATTGCAGACCTAAATCACTGTTTTATATTTATTAAAATAACCTTTAAATTCAACACCTTAAATGTAAAACGCAAAGTTAAAAGCTAAAATAACCTCTATTGCACAACACAGGTTAAATAACAGTCAAACTTGGATGAATTTATAGCAATACGCTCAACTACTTAATTTAAAATCATATTAAACCGTTTTAATAACTATCAGGCTATTTATTTAAATTAATTAAAGGTTAACGAAGCCATATTATAAATATTAACAGTAATAATTAATGTACATCATTACTTTTCCATGAACCGATCAAATAAAACTTAAACTTAAACTTTTATCGAAAAGAAAACCCTAGTAAGTGGGTAAATTAATGTGCACTTATAATGAAGTATTTTCATGATAGTCAGCTTATTATTACTGAACTATTTAAAGTCAGTTAATTGAAGGCATGTGAGAGGTAATACTAATAGTTTGGATATGAAAATTCTGATTACTTGCTGATTGATTAGCTAGGCCGAAACAGCAACACATCGGGAACGAAGACTGACAAAGAAGCTAAAACTAACGATAAGTTTCAGACAAAAAAAATGGCCGCTATCTGCGGCCATTTTGGTTAACTCAATGAGTTATGGAGTGTGAATCGCGCCATCAGGAAGGCGACTTTGAGTCCACTCGTGGGGGCGATACATAACAGGGAACTCGGCAGCAACCTCTCGGTCGATTTCAACACCAATACCTGCGATTTCCGACGCGTATAAGTAGCCATTAATTGGCTCTGCAGCGTTCGGGAATACCTTGTGCGTATTCTCGTTGTACTCGACATGTTCTTGAATGGCGGCATTGTGTAAATGCACATTCAAATGCGTGTTTACCGCTGCACCAATTGGCGTCATATCTGGTGGGCAATGCCATGCAATACGAACACCAAAGTTCTGACATAGATGACCAAGTTTCAGAGCTGGTGTAATACCACCGATTTGTGAAACATGGCAACGGATAAAGTCGATACGACGATTCGCGATCAGAGATTTCCACTCTTCAGGGTTATTAAATAACTCACCTAAACCTAATGATACCGAGCTTTGGCTACGAATGTTATCCAACCATTCCGTTTGATTTGGCGGCAGAATATCTTCAATGAAGTACGGCTTATATTGCTCGACTTCCTTCGCAAATTGTATTGCCTGATTTGGGAAAAGGCGCTCATGCACATCGTGAAGAATATGGAATTGATTACCATATTTCTCTCTCAGCGACTTAAACATCGTTAGAGTATTGTCCATGTACTGATCTTGATCGTAGTACGAACCTTCAGTCGGGTTTTGAGTAGTATGTAAATCGGTTGGAACACCGCCATAGAAACCAAGCTGACAACGGATATGCTTGTAGCCTTTGTCTAGGAAAGATTCCACCAGCTCATAAATGCCTTCCATCGTGTCGCTAGTCGCGTGTGTGTATACAGGAATAGCATCACGAGACTTACCACCAAATAATTGATGTAACGGCATACCCGCCAATTTGGCTTTAATATCCCACAGTGCCATATCAACACCGGAAATTGCATTATTGATAACAGGGCCATTTCGCCAATAAGCGTTGACCATCATCATTTGCCATAAGTCTTCAATATTATTGGCGTTTTTACCAATAAGAATAGGTTTTAAATATTCATCGACCATTGTTTTTACAGCAAGCGGTCTTTGTTGGAATGTCGCACAACCAAACCCAGTCACGCCTTCATTCGTTTCAACTACCACGGTAATGAGATTGTGCCTGTCTGGTTTAGTAATAATACAGTGGATATCAGATATAATAGTTTCTTTCACAATTAAATAACCTAAACTTAAGTCAACTCCTATTATCTAACCGCTTTAAAAACCACATTTCAAGCGCTAATTTTGCGTAAAAATAATTGGTACGTTAAGTGATTTTTTTTGATAAACAAAACATACCAATTGGCCAAAAACGGTGAAAAAATAATTTTTCGGATTTTAAGTGTGATTGAGATCTCTTTTTACTCCGTTGGATTTAAATTGGTTGTCGTTATGATTGCTCGAGTTAAATATATTCCAATAACAGGTGTAGTATGCAAATGGTAGAAAAGAGTGATGCCGTTATTAATAACTCGAAGTCATCATCGAAGAAGAAAAATTTCAAAGAAAATATACAGTTATTAATCACTGCACTTGGTGGTGAAGACAATATCGTGAGTATCACGCACTGTATGACAAGGCTGAGATTCAAATTAGCAGACGAGTCTCTGGTAGACGAAGAGGCTATCAAGCAGATCGCTGATGTGAAAGGTGTGGTACTTCAACAAGGCCAAACCCAAGTCATCATCGGTGTTGAAGTAGAGAAGTGGTTCAACGCGCTATCAAACACTCAACAAGCTGACGCTAATCCGGCTGATGAGCTAGAGAAAGGCAAGCTGTTCCAGGGCGTAATGCGCATTGTCGCAGGCATCTTTGGCCCTGTCGTGCCTGCAATTGCTGGCGCTGGTATGTTGATGGGTCTGTTGTCTGGTCTTATTGCGACCAATGTTATCTCTGAAACCTCAGACACAGTTTATTTCTTCCGCTCAATCTCTGTTGCTGTGTTCTTCTTCTTACCTATGCTGGTTTCTTTCTCTGCAGCTAAAGTATTCAAAGTAAACGAATACATTGCGCTTGCTGTTTCCTCCGCAATGTTAGCACCCAAACTAGTAGATAAAGCGGCGATGCTAAAAGATGCTGGCGCTGCTCCTGAGCTGACGGTTCTTGGCGTAGTTCCGATTGAACTGCTCAACTACGGCGGCGCAATTGTTCCTGCGATTCTAGCAATCTGGTTATTGTCCAAAGTGACTCCGTTAGTTGACCGTCTAGTTCCTTCTTCTGCGAAGCCTGTATTTACACCACTGCTTGCTTTTACGGTAACTTCGACCATCACGCTATCATTTGTTGGCCCTGCTGGTATCTGGCTAAGTAACGGCGCGGGTTGGGTAATGAGTTCACTACTGGAAATCTCTCCGACGTTAACGGGCTTTGTGTTTGGTCTGACTCGCCCGATTACGATTGTGTTTGGTATTCACCACAGCATGACACCAATCAGCCTGAACAACTTTGCACTGTATGGTAAGGATTTACTTATGCCGATCATGTGCTTGGGTAACATGGCAATTGCAGGCGCGACAATGGCTATCTGGCATAAGCAACGTAAGACAGTTTCTAAAGAGCAATCTTCAATTACGATGGGCTCAAGTGTTACCGCTATCTTAGGCATCACGGAGCCAGCTCTATTTGGTGTACTAACGAAGTACACCAAAGCGATGATGACCGCGAGTTTGGCTGCTGGTGTATTCGGTGCAATCTCGGTAACAATCGATACGCACCTAACAAGCTACATTCTTTCTTCTGTCTTCAGCTTGCCGGCTTATCTTGCAGGCGGTACACAAAACTTTATCCAAGCGATTATGGGTGTGGTTGGTGTGTTTGTACTGTCTTACGTATTAACACTGTTATTCGTAAAGCTAGACAACAAGTAACACTTCCTCCCAACCTAATGGGAAAAGAAGCAACGTGGCTACCTTCCTTGTAGCCACGTTCCATCATTTATACCTAGCAATACCAATCTTTCTGTAAGGGCACATTATGAGCCACATTGCGATTATCGGCGAGTGCATGATTGAACTGAACGGCGCTCCATTTGGCACCATGCAGCAAAGCTATGGCGGAGACACGCTCAACGCCGCTGTTTACTTGAACCGAAGTGCCACCAGCTATGCTAACCAGACAGGCACTTCTGCGGTACGCACCAGTTACGTCTCAGCTCTAGGCTCAGACGCTATCAGCCAAGAGATGCTTAACCGATGGCAAGATGAAGGACTATCAACCGATTTCGTGCTGATTGACGAGCAGCGTTCACCCGGGCTCTATCTCATTCAACTCGACGATGTTGGTGAGCGCACCTTCCTGTACTGGCGCAACGATTCAGCGGCTCGCTACATGGTACAGCACCCCGATTTCGATAAGATAGCCAACCAACTTCGTGATGTTGATATGGTGTTTCTGAGTGGCATTTCCCTCGCGATACTGCCACACAGCGATCAGCTAAAGTTGCTCACTATCATCGAAGGCCTACGTGAACGTGGCGTTACTATCGCCTTTGATAGTAACTATCGACCAAAGTTGTGGAGCTCAGAGGCCGCAACTAAAGAATGCTATCTATTGGGCTATAAAACGACCGATATAGCCCTAGTCACGTTCGATGATGAACAACTGTTGTGGAGCGATCAAACGCCACAAGACACTATAAGAAGGCTGCATGCACTCGGTGTCAAAACCGTTGTTGTCAAGCTGGGTGCTGAAGGCTGCTTGATCAGCGAAAAACCCGAAAATGATCCCGTAATAATCACAACGACACCTGTCGAGACTGTGGTTGATAGCACCTCTGCTGGCGACTCTTTTAACGGCGGTTTCTTATCTTGCTATCTCGCTGGAGGTTCTATTGAAGAAGCTTGCCACCAAGGTAATGCATTAGCCAGATTGGTGATTCAACATCATGGCGCAATCATCCCAAAATACATCACCGACACTCTTTCAAACTGATATTAAGAAGCACACATGTCTACAATTAACGAACAGCTAAAAGCACTTAAAGTTATCCCTGTTATCGCCATTGATAACGCAGAGGATATTATCCCTCTAGGCAAAGTATTGGCTGAGAATGGGCTTCCAGCGGCTGAAATTACGTTCCGTTCAGACGCCGCTGTTGAAGCTATCCGACTTCTACGAGAAGCTCAGCCTAACATGCTGATTGGTGCCGGAACGATTTTGAACCGTGAGCAAGTACTCGCAGCAAAAGAAGCGGGCGCAACGTTTGTGGTATCACCAGGATTCAATCCAAACACAGTTAAAGCATGCCAGGAAATCGGCATCGATATCATTCCAGGTGTGAACAATCCAAGCACCGTTGAAGCGGCACTTGAGATGGGACTAACGACTCTCAAGTTCTTCCCAGCAGAAGCATCGGGCGGCATCAGTATGGTTAAGTCGTTAGTTGGCCCATACGGCGATATTCGGCTAATGCCTACAGGCGGTATCACGTCATCAAACATCGATAATTACTTGGCTGTACCTCAGGTATTAGCCTGCGGTGGCACATGGATGGTCGACAAGAAACTCGTTGCAAATGGAGAGTGGGACGAAATTGCCCGCCTAACACGCGAGATTGTTGAGCAAGTGAATCGCTAAGTAAACAGCCAAACTGTTCGCAGATTTGGAAATGCGTTACATACAAAAAGAGCGAGAGGTTAGCCTCTCGCTCTTTTTTTCATCAACTTACTGTGACAATTGTTGTTCTACCAAAGTCTTCCAGAACCCAACACCATGCTCCAGAATGTTATCGTTGAAATCGTAGTGTGGATTATGAAGCGCAGTGCCTCCACATTCACCAACACCATTCCCAACTAGCACATAACACCCTTTTACTTCGCGTAACATGAACGAGAAATCCTCACTGATGGTGAAGCGTTCACATGCTCCATTCACATTCTCTTCACCAACAACCGCTTGTGCTGCTTTCACTGCATGAGCCGTCTCTTCAGGCGTGTTAATCGTTGATAAGAAGCTGTTGTTGAAGTGGTATTGGTAATCAACACCTGCCGACATGCACTGGCCAGCGACAACACGCTCAATCGCTTTCTCAATTTTATGCAATGCTTGATCGGTAAAGCTGCGAGTGTCACCAGAAATAGTCACTTGCGAAGGAATCACATTCACGGTGCCATTGGTAACAAAGTTAGTCACCGAGATAACCGCCGTCTCATCAATGGCGCTCAAATTACGCGAAACGATGGTTTGCAGTGCTGTGACCACCTGAGCTCCAACAACAATCGGATCGGTTCCCATGTGTGGCATCGCCGCATGGCCGCCCGTTGCTTTGATCACAATTTCAAAACTGCTTTCACTTGCCATAAGCGAGCTTGGACGAGTCACAAATTTACCTTCAGGGATACCCGGTAAGTTATGCATAGCGTAAATTGCATCCATATTCCAACGAGTGAACAGGCCATCAGCGATCATCGCTTTCGCTCCTGTGCCTCGCTCTTCATCTGGTTGGAAAATGAAGTATACAGTGCCATCAAATTGCTTACTGGTTGCTAACTCTTGCGCCGCACCCAGTAGCATCGCGGTATGGCCATCATGTCCACAAGCGTGCATCGCTCCTTCATGTTTTGAAGCGTGACAAAAAGTGTTCTGTTCATGAATGCGCAGCGCATCCATATCCGCACGTAGACCAATCGAGCGATCGCTTGTGCCATTTTTCAGAATTCCAAGCACACCTGTTCCGCCAATACCGCGGTGAACTTCAATGCCGAACTCTTCGAGCTTGTTCGCTACAAATTCAGATGTTATGAACTCTTCAGTACCGAACTCTGGGTACTGATGTAAATGGCGGCGCCATTCTGTAACGTTGGCAATGTTAGTCATGGAAACTCCAATAAATACTTAAAATTAATTTGTTAAAACTGTTTTAGATGTCATCTCGCGGGACTTGTTGGATGCAGCAAATAGCATCATTGCCACAATAATCAAGCCAACAGCCAGCGCCCTAAAAGGTGTGATGGGTTCTCCAAACACCAAAACAGCGATGAAAAATGCAGACATAGGGATGAGGTTTAAAGCCATACTGCTGCCTTCAACACCAACACGCTCTATGCCGTATATGTATGCGATGTAGCCCAGCCCTGATACAAAGCCACCCAGCACAATAATGCAGAGTAACGACCAAGAAGGGCGAATCACTAGTAACAGGCTTGGTACATCAAGGCCTGAAACCAGTAAGTAAATGAAAAATCCAACCGCCGCAAAACCAAATTGATAATGCATGGTGCAAGTTGCACCGTATTTTTCTGCAAGCTGAGCGCGCAAATGAGTCACCGACGCAAAGCTCAGCACACTCAATAGACAAATCAGGTGCCCGATGTTTACTCCTCTATCTTGAGACGTAAACGGAGGAGCTAGCACTAACATGCTGACGCCAACCAAAGCGATTCCGCTAGAGACGATTTGCATACGAGTAAATCGAGCGCCGTAAAAAAGCTGACCTATCGCCAAGATAGCAATGGGAACAAGTCCCTGAATAACGCCATTTTCTGACAGTGAAATATAGTCCAACGAGAGAAACGAAAGAAAGCTAAACAAACCTTGGCCAACGACACCACATACCAACAACTTGAATAGATCGCTCCGATTATCCCAACTAAACGCCAACTTCGGTTTGCTTTGAGTTTTCTTGTGGATCATTGCTGAGAAAATCAGGACTAAAGATAAAACAAAGAATGCCATCATGTAGCGTAGCCACACCAACAATCGCGCATCAATGGTTTGTAATGGCAAGGTAGCTAATGCGCCCTCAGAGCCCCATAACAACCCTACGCCTATCGCTGCCATCCAACCTTTAGTCACTGATTTCATCACTTAGCTCGCTTCTGGTGTTGCTTTTTTATCGCAAGCTAAATTTTCTGAAGATTGTTCTTCCTGCTTTGTCTCAAACTTCGTGAACACGTAAAGTGCGACCACAATTAATGAAACAACGATGGTTTTGCCCATTGCCATCTGTTCGCCAAGTGTTAAAACCGCCACTAAGTAGCCAACCAAAGGCATGAGATTTAATGCCATCGTTGCCTTTTCGACACCGATACGCTTGAAAGAATACAGTTGAATAAGGTAGCTACCGCCAGAGATACCCGTACCTAAGAAAATAAGCAAAGCAATTAACAGCGGGCTAGAGAAGATAATGTAAATCTGAGATAGGTCTAAGCCCATGGTCAATACAACGATGATGCCCATTACTGCAACTGAGATGTATTGGTAAAGCATAGAAACAACTGAACCGTATTTGTCCGCTAAACTAGCTCGTAAGTGAGCTGTCCACGCTAACGCCAGCATTGAACACGTCACGTAAACGTAACCTAGTAGTGGCGTACCACCTTCAATGGAGTTTGTCGGACCAACACTCATTGCGTAAATACAAACCGCCGAAGCAATAAAAGCACCCCACTGAATCTTGTTCATGCGGAAGTTCATAAACATCATGCCAAAGAAAACCGTCGCGAACGGCTGCATGCCTTGAATAACACCGTTTTCAGTCGCACCAATGTGAGAAAGAGAAAGGAAGTTGAACAGTGAAAACACCCCTTGTCCAACGATGCCACAAAGCGCAATGCGACCAATATCTTTGGTATCGATCTTTAACGAAGAACCCAAGTCAGCGCTCAAGCTTTTACTACGTGATGTAAAAAAGAAAATGATGGAAAGGCCAATTACCGCAGTAACGTAGCGGAAAAATACCAATGTCATAGGGTCAACAGCCATAGAAAGCGGCTTAGAGACCACCCCAGTTACGCCCCAGATACAGGCAACAGCAATGGCAGCAGTCCATCCTAAAAATGTGTCTCTGTTTGTTGTGTTCATCTTTCTATCTTCCATAATTTTTAGGTAACGGCGGTGCGCACACCGCCTTGTTACTCATAATTTTATTTAGTGGTTTTTCGCTAGTTAACGTCTGTCGCCGTTTTCAGCTGAGGCGCTTTTTTCTTCGCCTTACCAAACTTCATGAACAACATCATTGAGCCAATAACGACTGCAATCGCTAGTAGTCGCATTGGCGTCACCGCTTCACCGAGAGCAAACACAGCCAGGACGAAAGAAGACAGAGGCATCAAGTTAAGTGCCATACCCGTTCCGTCTACGCCGACTCGTTCCATTGCATAGATGTAGATTAGGTAGCTGATACCTGAAATACCCACACCCAGAATTGCAATACAAGCCATACGAAGTGGAGAACTGAAAATACCGAGAGCTGAAGAGAAATCGGCGCCGACAACCAGTAGGTAAAGACCGAAGCCAATTGCCGCAAAAACAAACTGGTGATACATCGTCGCCACTGAACCATATTTCTCAGCAAGCTTGGCACGAGCGTAAGCCATCGTAGAGAAGCTCGCGGCACTACCCAGACAGATCAAGTGACCAATGTTAAACCCGCTGCCTTCAACAGAAGGGTCCATGACCAAAATAGCGACACCAACGAAGGCGCCAACAGCTGCCAAGATTTGTAGTGGTGTAAAACGCTCGCCGTGGCGAAGGAAACCAACACACAAAATGATGATTGGGATAAGGCCTTGGATCACGCCGTTTTCTGAAGCAGTAATGTAATCAAGAGATAGGAACGATAGAAAACTGAAAGCACCTTGACCAATAATGCCGCAACATGCCGCCCAGAAGATGTCGTGTCGGTTTGCCCAATTAAGTTTAAAATCGACTTTTTTCTGTGGTTTACCCATCGCATTGCTGACTTGGATAATCACAAACAGCGTAATGAAAGCGACGGTATAGCGAACCCATACCAAGACTTGTGCATCCATTACTTCTAAAATAGGTGTCCCTACGATCCACGGAATACCCCAAAGCATGCCAATGAAAATGGCAGCTAACCAACCTTTAGTTGTATTACTCATCTTAAAATTCCTTTATTCATTGGTTGCTATTGATTTAGCAATTGTCCGTAACCTGGACATTGAGCTTTGTTGCCGACTAAGTGCATGCAGTGCCAGAACATCGCAGAGTTGCTGCACACGACTGGGATACCAAATCGATCTTCAATCTCTTGAATGTGGTCAAGAACACGAAGGTTGGTGCAAGACATAAACACCACATCGGCACCAGAGCCCGGCAACATTTTGCTCAACGCTTCCATCATCGATTCCTTTGAAACCGTCGTGATGTCAGTGTCTTTCTCAATGCCAAGTGAACCTAAAACAGGAACTTCAAAGCCAGCGGCAGTCAGTTGTTGATAAAGAGGGAAATTCACTTCGGTTGGGTAAGGGGAAAACACGGCAACTTTTTTTGCACCCAAATGCTTGAATGCGGCTTGAGCAGCTGTCCATGGATTGGTTGCGGGAATATCACCGCGATTTTGAGTAAGAAGATTGGCGACTTTCTCTTCACCAATAATGATAGAGGCTGAAGTACAACCAAACGCCATGACATCCATCGGTAAACCCGTCGCTATCAGATCTGATGCTTCACTGATCCCAACCGCAATTTGGTCGAGCGCTTCTGGAGTCATTTCGCTGCTGTAATACACTCGGGAACTAAATACCCCTGCTTGTGTACCCAGTAATTTTGCCCAGTCCATCTCTAAAGAGTGATCAGTACTTAGTTGTACTAAACCGATATGAACTCGACCAATTCTTGGTGCCTGAACGTGCTGTAATGGGATTTCAAATTGTCGAAACTGTTCTATTGTTTGCATGAGAAACTCGTATTTTTATAGTTTTTATATGCTGACTCCAGAGTCCAGAGTCAGCTTTTGTAGGGTGTTAAATTTGTAAGGCGTTAAATTTTGAGCTAAATAATGATCAGTTCTGGTTCAGCTCGTTCGCTCAACCATTCAGCGCCGTCTTCAGTGATCACGATGTTCTCTTCGTGAACCATCGACTTACCCGGCGCGTAAACCATGCCCGGTTCTAGTGTCATCACCATGCCTGGCTTAAGTACTGTGTTGTCGGTAGCCGTGTTAGACGGGCGCTCTGTCAGCTCCATACCTAAACCATGACCAAGACGACCAACGTCGTTACCCAATGCACCATTGGCTTCTAATACTCCCCACATCGCGTTGTAGATGTCCGTCGTGGTTGCGCCCGGTTTCGCAGCCTCGAAGCCTTTAGTTGTTGCTTCGTAAGTAGCGCGGTATGCCGCTTTGGTTTGCTCACTTGCATGACCAAATGCCCAGTTGCGGTCGAAATCAGAGAAGTAACCATCACGCACGGCACCCGTATCGATGATCAACACGTCTCCCGGCTCTATGATGCGGTCGGTTGGGCCCATGATGATGCTGTCGTAACCGTCAGGTCCTGAGCCTGCGATGATGTAAGGGCACTCATCAGCCCCTTCTAACAACATATCGATACGGAACTGTTTACAGATTTCTCGCTCTGTCATGCCTGCTTTGGCATACCCAGGAATTTTGCTAAAGCCCACATTGGTAATGCGGCAGATTTCGCGCGTTTTCTCGATTTCAGCTTGTGACTTGATCTGACGAAGTTCATGCATTGCTAAAGACACATCAACAAAGTCTTTCTTAACCATGGTGGTTAATTTCAAGTAGTTGTTCACAGGCATACGTAGATGAGATTCAATGCCCAGCGTTGCGCCTACTCGGCCATGACGACAAGGCAGAGAGTTCAATGCGCTAGCAACTAAGCTAATGCCATCATCTTCAGGACGAGGAGAAGGCCAAGTAATAATGTTGTCGACCCATGTTCCCGCCATACCACTTGCTCCGATTTCAGGAACAATCGCAATCGGCTTTCCTTCTGCAGGAACGATGACAAACCATGGACGAGTTGGGCTATGCCAAAACTGAGTGTGGAAGCCAGTGAAGTAGCGAACGTTTGGCTCGGTTGTGAAAATCATCGCATCCAGATTCATCTCATGCATGACTTTTTGAGCGCGTGATGTTCTGTGTTCAAACTCAGCTTGTTCAAAGCCGCGGTTTAGGTAGTTAGTCATTGGAACCTCTAATTATTGTATTTAGGTAGGCACTTCTGCTGCTCTTCACAACCAGTAACCAACCCTATAGTTCAATTTTGTTTACGTTACGCTGAGCATCTTACTGACATTTCAGTTAAATAATGTGACCAAGATCTTAGGGTTAACTATAGTGACCAGAAACCTTCTAAAACTGGAAATATTGTTGATTACGATCAATTTTGGGTACTTATTTGTAACTTTAGGCTTGTGCAGGGAGCGGATATATAGTCTTATAGTTACATAAAGTTAATTGGCAACTTGAAATACATCGATTAACCAAAGATAATGAAAGGCAATTAAAGTTAACAACAGTGGTCTAAAATGAACGCATCAGCATATAAATCGTTTAACGTTGAATTCACCGGCAATGATAGAGAGCATCTCGCACTGAACTTTCGCTTAGCCGAAACCATTGCCGACTTTATTGGTCCGCACTGTGAGGTTGTGATTCATTCATTTGAGAGCTTTGAAAAGTCGGTAGTGAAGATAGTGAACGGCCACCACACGGGTCGAGAAGTAGGGTCACCTATCACCGATCTAGGGCTGAAAATGCTGAGTGTGTTTGAGAGCACTGGTGAGGTCACGCCAAAGAGTTACTTCACCACCAGCAAAGATGGGTCACTGCTTAAATCTACGACCTGTGTGCTAGCTGGAGAAAATGGCAAACCGATTGGGCTGTTCTGTATCAATATGAACTTGTCTCACCCGTTTCCTGAGATCATAAAAACTTTAATGCCAGACATGGCTCATGCCCCTGTGGGTGTGCATGAGAACTTTGGAGCTTCAACAACAGAAGTGATTGAGCAAGCGCTTGAGCACGCTATTTTTGAAGTCGACAACGATGAGTCAGTCAACTTAAAAGGTCGAAACAAAGCCATTACCAAGCTATTGCTTGAGAACGGTATTTTCGAATTAAAAGAGGCGACAGCATTCGTATCTGAGCGTCTTGGTATTACTCGTCACGCTATTTACAAATACATCCGCGAGTTTAGAGCATAGAAATCCTATAAAGAGAAACGAAATGAAAACAAAAATCCATACAGATCTAGCACCAGCAGCAATCGGCCCTTACTCTCAAGGTATGGCATTCAAAGACCTAATCTTCACTTCTGGTCAATTACCGCTTGATGCAAAAACAATGGCGTTTGTTGAAGGTGGCATCAAAGAGCAAGCTCGTATGTCACTAGAAAATCTAAAAGCAGTTTTAGAACAAAGTGGTGGTTCACTGGATACCGTTATTAAAACCACATGTTTCTTATCTGATATGGAAAACTTCGTTGCATTTAACGAGGTGTACACGGAAGTATTTGGTACAGAGAACGCACCGGCACGCTCTTGTGTAGAAGCGGCTCGTCTACCAAAAGACGCATTAGTTGAAGTTGAAGCGATCGCTTACATCAAGTAATCACGAACCGCTTTAATTGAAGACGTATAGCTTAATCCAATAACGTGAAGCTATAACGAAAAAACAAGGTCATTAAGCATCTTTGATGGCCTTAATTCCTCTGCCTGTATCTAAGTGTGCCCTATGTTAAAACTATCAAAAAATTCATTCTACACTGGTCAAGTCTGCGAACTGTTTACCGCCTCTCAAGCGCAACAAGCGCGTGAGTTTCACCGCCAGATCGAAGGCTACCAACCCACTCCACTCGTGTCTCTTCCACATCTTGCTAAACAGCTTGGTGTTAAGGCGATCCTCGTTAAAGACGAATCAAAACGCTTCGGTTTGAATGCATTCAAGGTGCTCGGCGGTTCTTACGCTCTGGGTCGCCAATTGGCAAAGCACCTTGGCATTGATATCTCTGAGATCAACCTTAAAACGGTAGCTTCAAAACTAGAAAAACCACTTGTTTTTACTACAGCAACCGCAGGCAACCATGGTACAGGTGTCGCTTGGGCAGCTCGTGAAATGGGCCAAAAAGCCGTGGTTTATATGCCAAAAGGTTCATCTCAAGCAAGTGTTAACCGTATTCAAGGCCTAGGCGCCGAATGTATCGTGACAGAAGTGAACTACGACGACACGGTACGCATGGCGAACCAAACCGCTCAAGACAACGGTTGGATGCTAGTTCAAGACACTGCATGGGATGGTTATGAAGAGATCCCAACGTGGATTTCTCAAGGCTACATGACAATGGCAGATGAAGCGGTTGAGCAAGCTCAAGCATTGGAGTTCGGCGCTCCAACTCACGTTCTTCTGCAAGCCGGTGTAGGCGCAATGGCAGGTGGTGTGTTGGGTTTCCTTGCAGATAAACTGGGAGCTGACACCTTTGAAACCATCATTGCTGAACCTGCGGCGGCAGATTGTATTTTCCGCTCTGGCGAGAAAGGCGAAATGGTTAATGTAACGGGCGAGATGCACTCCATCATGGCGGGCCTTGCTTGCGGTGAACCAAACCCAGTAACGTGGCCTGTACTGCGCGATTGCAGCAATCACTTTGTTTCGGTTGACGACAATGTTTCAGCAACGGGTATGCGTATCCTTGGCAACCCACTTAGTGGTGATGAGCAAGTGATCAGTGGCGAATCTGGTGCTATCACACTTGGTTTACTTTACACGTTATGTCGTGAAGGTGCAGACCAAGCAGTGCGTGATGAGCTAGGTTTAAACCAAGACGCAACCATCATGCTATTTAGCACTGAAGGTGATACCAACCAACCGCGATACCGCGACATTGTTTGGAACGGCTTACACCACTCTAGCTAACGAAAAAGACTCCACAACTCTAATCACAAAGCCACAGCATATTGAACTGACCCCCAATAGTTGGACACCAATTATTGGGGGTCTTTTTATGTCCAAATATAGCCGAGAGCTAAAATGTATCATTGCTAAGCAATACTTA
>NZ_JAUJED010000101.1:0-394 GCF_030442075.1 Vibrio sp. TMPB1044
TGATGGAGGCGCCTCCCGGAGTCGAACCGAGGTCCACGGATTTGCAATCCGCTGCATAGCCACTCTGCCAAGGCGCCTTCAATAGTGTTTTAAGAGAACAACTCTTTTGACTAATACCAAACGAGGTAACAATCAAATAGATGGTGCCCCGGGCCGGACTTGAACCGGCACAACGCGAACGTCGAGGGATTTTAAATCCCTTGTGTCTACCAATTCCACCACCAGGGCACGCAATTCTTTATTGCGATGCCGATTACTGAAAAGTAAAACACCATCTTAATGTCGAAATGAATCAACATTACAAAATTTGGAGCGATACATCGGGTTCGAACCGATGACCTCAACCTTGGCAAGGTTGCGCTCTACCAACTGAGCTAGTATCGCATTTTCATTC
>NZ_JAUJED010000102.1:0-204 GCF_030442075.1 Vibrio sp. TMPB1044
CTTTCGGAATCTCGGTTGATTTCTCTTCCTCGGGGTACTTAGATGTTTCAGTTCCCCCGGTTTGCCTCCTGTTGCTATGTATTCACAACAGGATACTTGCTTATGCAAGTGGGTTTCCCCATTCAGGAATCCCAGACTCAAAAGGTTATTACTACCTAATCTGGGCTTATCGCAAGTTATTACGCCTTTCATCGCCTCTGACTG
>NZ_JAUJED010000016.1:0-1611 GCF_030442075.1 Vibrio sp. TMPB1044
TACTTGTGGGGATGGTTATGAGGCATTAAGTCTACTGGAGTCGGACAACTTCAACCTTGTAATAATTGATAACCATATGCCGAAAATGAACGGTGTGGCAACAGTTAAAAGAATACGGGAAGCGGGCTATCATGACCTTGTTATCTTTGGGTGGACTGCCGATATTATGCAAACATCTACCCATGCGTTTTTAGAGGCTGGCGCAAATGAAGTATTAGCTAAACCTTTGATAAAATCGGATCTTGCAGAGGCGCTTTCTCGTCATCTCAATCATATTAAAACGATGGATAGAGAACACGAATCAGCGTTTGCTCTTCGTCATTAATATGATGTGACATCACTGCACTTATCAACACCAATCATAAATACTTTACTACCAGGACTATGTTGTTTAGCTATAAGGGTTAGCTAAGTCATAGCCTAAAATGGTGCCTCGAATGTGCTGCTCTAAAGAAGCCAAACTACGGATAAGAAACTACGGCAATTATCCAAGAATTATATCGATTGCTGTTAAAGCTACTTTAGACAGCTGTAGATACCGATTTGAATAGCTAAGTTAGCGATGGCTAGCTCATTAGTGTGATCAGTTTTATGGCCTTCCAAGTACTGATTCGTACTAGCAGAGCTGGACACTTCACGGGCTTTGTTGCGGTGTTACTTCTGGGCAAACTTTGATCATGTTGAAGGGTTACAGATAGAGTTTGAATATTCTTAACGATTAGTTTTAGTAGGTCAAACTGGTGCCCAGTTAAATGAGTAGGTAATGCACTCCAAACAAGGAATGGGAAGAAGCGTTTCATAGGTTGATGGGGTACTGCATAGAGTCAATCTATCTAGACAGATCGCTGAGTCAGGTTTTGCCCATTTCCTATCACGGACGGCACCCTATCAAGCGGTGTCGCTAAGTCATTTGTAATATCTAAAGTTATCCGTGAATAGCTAATTTAGAAAAGTCACTGACTCGCAAATGTCCAACTCTGAGTCAGTATGTCGTCGCGACTCATGGCGAGTGCCATGATGTATTTTGTAACTGGAAGCAGTTAGCTTTGTCGACAAAAGCTGATAACAAAGAGAGCCAAAGCTGACTAAATTGATTAACCAATAACTTTCAATTTTTTTGGTTATAGTATGTGTAATAAAAATCCCAATAATACTTGAGTTATTTTAAATGAAACAAGAAGTACATAGGTTTGAGCTATCAATAAATAGCACTATCTCTGAAGTCTATGGTCACTTTACTAAGGCAAATAGTGAACAAAGCCTTGATAGAATGTTTGAAGGTCTTCAAAAAAAACTCAGGAAAATTACCTGCTCAGTGAGAGAGAGGGAGTGTACTCTCATTAATGTGTACATTGCATACGGCAGAAGACAAGAGGACTTTGATGGTAAAGGGAAGACTTGTAAATCTTTTCCTACAAGGAGAATCGAAAGTATAATGAACACCCACTCTAACCTTTCGCCAGAAGACCTGCTAGGTGAGGCTTTACGAGCTTTAGAGCTTTAGAGCATTGACCTGGAACTTTAACGCTTTCTAAATTAGCGCATGATAGCTAAGAATATGAGCAGAAAAATTAAGAGTAATTAAACACCAGTAGGTCAAAATAATGATAG
>NZ_JAUJED010000017.1:0-110847 GCF_030442075.1 Vibrio sp. TMPB1044
AAATGCGATACTAGCTCAGTTGGTAGAGCGCAACCTTGCCAAGGTTGAGGTCATCGGTTCGAACCCGATGTATCGCTCCAAATTAAAAAGCCCGAACAGAAATGTTCGGGCTTTTTGGTTTCTGTGGTTTAGCTTTTGCGTGTAAGTACTTTGCTTGCTCGAGCCCTCACTTAGAATTCATCTCTATCTCTATCTCTATCTCTATCTCTATCTCTATCTCAAAATTTCGCAATCAAGTTCGTTTAGATAAGTTAGTTTTTAAAAGCGAGATTCCCTATGAACTCGTTCCTCATACTAGGGAATGACGAAAAGATGCCACAGCCTCAAAGCTATCACTAACGCCGCCTGTATGCCTGCCTCGTCAGCCTCGGGCTCGAGGAACGAATGAACAGGGGAGCTCTTTCTTAAACGATAGTGTTGACGATATTTACAGCAATTGCTTAGCCACCACTGCTATTTATCAAGCTATTATTAAAAACTATTGATCGTTCATTTCACTTTATGTTACTTTTCCGCGCAATCTCGGAATGAACAATGTTCAAGAAGAGCAACAATTGCTTCTGGGGGATACGCGTAGTGACCATTCTTGCTGATTGGGACATTACGTAGGGTAGGTATTGGCTAGTCCTTTAGCTGATAGACGGGATACTTATGGCGCAGTTCGCCATGTTAATGGGAAACCCAACATTGAACACACTAATTACAACATTGCTAATCAGCTCTGCATTTCCAAAGGGACCAGCTCCTCATAGCTGCCCGATCCTGCAAAAATGTCCAATTCTTCAAAACAGTAGCATTACTGAACCTTGAGCTCACGCTAACAATTTATCGCTGTCTTAAGACGGCTTAATTTCGTATTTGTCATTTGACTTATGCGAGCGTACAGCTATATCTCATTTCTAGACAATACGCGTACTTAACTATGAACTCTCTCCAAATTTAAAGAGGGTTGGTGGATAGTTGCGTCTGATGGAGGTGAGTATGAATACATTCAAGGGGACTTTTATGACTACCGCCTTTGAAGTCGATATCAATACTATCGCAAATTCATTTTCAACTATGGTTCCTATCTTAGAGGGGACTTACGACCTAACACCTGACGCTATTTTGCTAGAGCAAGAACAGCATGAGTCGGATGTTCGCTCTTACCCAAGACGTCTGCCTATTGCTATTAAACGAGCATGTGGCGCTTTAGTTGAAGATACTCGTGGCCAACTCTTCCTCGATTGCTTAGCCGGTGCAGGTACACTTTCTTTGGGTTATAACCACCCGGAGATTAACCAAGCACTCAAAGACCAACTCGATTCTGGTTTGCCATACCAAACTCTGGATATCACGACTCAAGCAAAAGAGACGTTTATCAAGCGAGTTAAAGCTTTTCTTCCTCAAGACTTTTCAAATAACTCGGTTCTTCAATTCTGTGGCCCATCTGGTGCTGACGCTGTTGAAGCGGCAATCAAACTAGCGAAGCAAACCACTGGTCGTAACACCATGTTTGCTTTCCGTGGTGCTTACCATGGCATGACGAACGGCACCATGGGCATGATGGGTAACCTTGGCACTAAAGAGCGTCGTAGCGGCTTGATGTCTGACGTACATTTCATGCCTTTCCCATACAACCTCCGCTGCCCGTTTGGCATTGGTGGTGAAGCGGGTGCCAACGCGAGCATTCGTTACATCGAGCGTATGTTGAATGACGATGAATCCGGCATCATGAAACCCGCGGCGATGATCGTTGAGCCCGTGCAAGGTGAGGGTGGTGTAATTCCAGCTCCGGCATCTTGGCTACAAGGTTTACGTCGCATTTGTGATGAGCACGGTATACTACTGATTTTTGATGAAATTCAGTGTGGTGTCGGCAAAACAGGACATCGATTCGCGTTTGAAGAGTCAGGCGTTAACCCTGATATTTTATGTTTATCTAAAGCGATCGGTGGCGGACTGCCTATGTCGCTGCTTGTATTCGACAAGAGCATCGATACTTGGAAAGCGGGTGAACATACCGGTACATTCCGTGGTAACCAGTTAGCAATGGTGTCTGGTGCTAAAGCACTGGAAATCATCGAGCGAGATGGTTTGGTGGAGCACGCGAACATTGCAGGCCAATACCTACGTCATGGGTTAGAGAAGATTCAATCTCGCGTTAACTGTATTGCTGAAGTTCGTGGTAAAGGTTTAATGCTTGGCGCCGAGATCAAGCAACCAAACGGTGAACTCAATAAATTTGGTGAGCCGAAATCAGACGGTGACCTGACCCTAGCTATTCAACGCGCGGCATTAGAGCGTGGTTTGATGGTCGAGAAGGGCGGTCGTGATGGATCTGTGATTCGCTTCCTGCCACCAATGATTATCTCTTTCGAACAGATAGACTTTGCCCTGCGAGTGATGGAAGAAGCCATCATCGCTGCCGGCGGAGGTGTTCAAGAAGAGCAAGCTTCAGATAAGCAAGCAAATCAAGAGTGGAACAAGCACTTCATTCACACCGGCCTAGGCGGTAGCGACGAATTCGCTAACGTGATGAACCAAACCACTCAGGCAATGAAAGCGGTTTTCGAGCAGGTTGAAACTCCATACTCAGGTCTAGAACCAAAAGTGCTAGAGGCTTCTATCAAGGCTGTCGATCTAGACAACAACCAACACGCTTTGGTTGACGTTATAGATAGCACCGCTGACCTAGTTGCAGCAAACTCTATCTTTGTGCAGCACCCTGACTGTATCGCACACCTTCATACGCCTCCTCTTATGGCATCAGTAGCAGCGGAATCAATTATCGCGGCTCTGAATCAATCTATGGATTCATGGGACCAAGCATCTGCTGCGACTTATGTTGAGCAGCGCGTGGTTGATTGGATGTGTGACAAGTACCAACTAGGTGAACAAGCGGACGGTGTTTTCACTAGTGGTGGCACGCAAAGTAACCTAATGGGCTTATTGCTAGCGAGAGACTGGGTTGCGGATAAGCACGATGGTCACTCTATCCAAAAGCTGGGTTTACCGGATTACGCGAGTAAGCTTCGCATCTTGTGTTCAGATAAATCTCACTTCACGGTTCAAAAATCCGCTTCATTGCTCGGTTTAGGCGAGAGCGCGGTGTGCTGTGTTGAGACCAACGCAAACGGCACCATCAAACCGGATTACTTAGACGCAGAAGTAAAAGCGCTTAAAGCCCAAGGGTTGATTCCTTTTGCTGTAGTTGGTACGGCGGGTACAACCGATCATGGTGCTATCGACGACCTTGATGCGATTGCAGACATCGCAAACCAACAAGGCCTTTGGTTCCATGTCGACAGCGCTTACGGCGGCGCGCTTATCTTAAGTAGCCATAAAGCTCGTCTGAAAGGCATCGAGAAAGCGGACTCTGTCAGCGTTGATTTCCACAAGTTGTTCTTCCAAACAATCAGCTGTGGTGCTGTGCTGCTGAAAGACAAAGCGAACTTTAAGTACCTACTGCATCACGCAGACTACTTGAATCGCGAGCACGATGAGCTGCCAAATCTAGTCGATAAGTCTATTGCGACCACCAAGCGTTTCGATGCATTGAAAGTCTTCATGACGATGCAAAGCGTTGGGCCAAAGCAGCTGGGTGATATGTACGATCATCTCCTAGAGCAGACGCTTCAAGTTGCCGACCTGATTCAAAATCAAGCGGATTTAGAGCTATTAGCGGAGCCTTCACTATCGACGGTGTTGTTCCGTTCGGTGCTTAGCAATGAGCAATCAGCAAACAGTGCTATGGATTTAGACAAACTGAATCAAACGTTAAGATTGGAAGCGCTGACTCGTGGTGTTGCCGTACTTGGCGAAACGGTAGTGGATGGTAAAAGCGCGCTGAAATTCACTATCTTGAATCCGTGCTTAACGACATCAGATTTCACATCTCTAATTAACAAAATTCAAACTTTAGCTATTGAGCTAGCAGAACAACAAGGGTAATTAAAACTATGGCTATTCTACAAATTGGTGCAGGCGGCGTTGGTTGGGTTGTTGCACACAAAGCAGCACAAAATAACGAAGTACTGGGTGATATCACAATCGCTTCTCGTACCATCGCGAAGTGTGAAAAAATCATCGAATCTATCAAGGGCAAAAACAACCTTAAAGATTCAACTAAGAAACTAGAAGCACGTTCAGTAGACGCTGATGATGTTGATGCGCTTGTTGCTTTGATTAAAGAAGTTCAGCCAGATCTTGTTATCAACGCTGGTCCTCCTTGGGTAAACATGGCAATCATGGAAGCGTGTTACCAAACTAAAGTCTCTTACCTAGATACATCGGTAGCGGTTGACCTATGCTCTGAAGGCCAACAAGTACCACAAGCTTATGATTGGCAATGGGGTTATCGTGAGAAGTTCGCAGAAGCGGGCATCACAGGTATTCTTGGCGCTGGTTTCGATCCTGGTGTGGTATCAATCTTTGCTGCGTACGCGGTTAAGCACTTGTTCGATGAGATTGACTCAATTGATGTAATGGACGTGAATGCAGGTGACCACGGCAAGAAGTTTGCGACAAACTTTGACCCAGAAACCAACATGCTTGAGATCCAAGGCGACTCTTTCTACTGGGAAAATGAAGAGTGGAAACAAGTACCGTGTCACTCTCGTATGCTTGAGTTTGAATTCCCGAACTGTGGTTCTCACAAAGTTTACTCAATGGCACACGATGAAGTTCGTTCGATGAAAGAGTTCATCCCAGCTAAGCGTATCGAATTCTGGATGGGCTTTGGTGATGCATACCTGAACTACTTCAACTGCATGCGTGATATCGGCCTTCTTAGCCCTGAACCGCTAACACTGCACGATGGCACAGTGGTTCAGCCTCTGCATGTTCTTAAAGCACTATTACCAGATCCAACATCTCTAGCTCCGGGTTACACTGGTTTAACGTGTATCGGTACTTGGGTTCAAGGTAAGAAAGACGGTAAAGAGCGCAGCGTATTCATCTACAATAACGCAGACCACGAAGTGGCTTACGAAGACGTAGAGCACCAAGCGATCTCTTACACAACAGGTGTTCCAGCTATTACGGCTGCACTTCAGTTCTTCCGTGGCGAATGGGCTGATAAAGGCGTATTCAACATGGAACAGTTAAACCCAGACCCGTTCCTAGCAACCATGCCTGAAATCGGTCTAGATTGGCACGTTCAAGAGCTAGAGCCTATGGCTGGTTTACCTCTGATCCACACTTTGAAGTAATTTCTGGCTCTTTGCCCTCGTCGCGTTGTCCATCGTGCTCATTTACGTTCGTAAACTCCGCGCGATGTCCTAGCGACAAGGTCAAAGCTCTGCGAATTCCATTCAAAGTCATATGATTGACGAGAACGTATAATTACAAGCCGATGCTGTTGCGTCGGCTTTGTTCGATTATCATGTGCCTTCTTGAACTCGAGGGCCGCAAGGTATTAACATGCAAAACAACGAACTAAAAACGCCTTATTTCATGATCAACGAAGACAAGTTGATTGCGAACTTAGAGAAAGCCAAGCAGCTGAAAGAGATCTCAGGTGTGAAGTTGGTATTGGCACTCAAGTGCTTCTCTACATGGGGTGTGTTTGACATCATCAAACCGTATCTCGATGGCACGACAAGCTCTGGTCCATACGAAGTGAAGCTTGGCCACGAAACCTTTGGTGGTGAGACGCACGCTTACAGTGTGGGTTACAGCGAAGATGATGTGAGAGAAGTTGCGGATATTTGCGACAAGATGATCTTCAACTCGCAAAGCCAATTCGAAGCTTACCGTCATATTGTTGAAGGCAAAGCCTCGCTGGGTTTACGTCTAAATCCTGGCGTAAGCTACGCAGGACAAGACTTAGCAAACCCTGCACGTCAGTTCTCGCGTTTGGGCGTGCAAGCTGACCACATCAAGCCTGAAATCTTTGATGAGATTAATGGCGTGATGTTCCACATGAACTGTGAGAACAAAGACGTCGATGCATTTATCGGCCTACTTGATTCAATATCAGAACAGTTTGGTGGTCACTTAGATAAGTTGGATTGGGTGAGCATGGGCGGTGGTGTGTTCTTCACGTGGCCGGGCTACGACATTGAGAAACTTGGCCTTGCGCTAAAAGCTTTCTCTGAAAGACACGGCGTGCAAATGTACCTTGAACCGGGTGAAGCGATCATCACCAAAACAACCGACCTAGTTGTGACAGTAGTTGATATCGTTGAGAACGTGAAGAAAACGGCAATTGTCGATTCTGCAACCGAGGCACACCGTCTTGATACGCTTATCTATAATGAACCAGCATCGGTATTAGAAGCGTCCGAAAGTGGTAGCCATAGCTATGTGATTGGCTCATGTTCATGCTTGGCGGGGGATCAGTTCTGTGAAGCGAGCTTTGATGAGCCACTAAAGATTGGTCAAAAACTTCACTTGTTGGACAGCGCAGGCTATACCATGGTGAAACTGAACTGGTTCAATGGCCTTAAAATGCCCTCAATCTACTGCGAGCGCAGCAATGGCGACGTTCAAAAACTGAATGAGTTTGGCTATGAAGACTTCAAACGTTCATTGTCACAATGGTCAGTTAAATAACGGACTTTATTGTTCAGAAAAATAAAAAGAGCAGCGGATGAGCTGCTCTTTTTGATTATTTGTACCGTAAAAACTAATTAAAATGTTTTCACTAATCGAACAAGAGGATGTGGAATATCATCTGGGTCGGTAATGACTTCCAAAGCTTCTTCAAAATCAATAATTAAACCATCATAGTCACTGTTGATTTTATGAGCGTCAGGAGTATTAGTCCAATATGGTTCGTTGGTTGTTGTCGGGAAGAGTGTCAGGTTAATTGCTGGTCTAGTACAGCTATAGTCAACGATTGAACTTAACTCTTTGATATTAGGCAACCTAAAACCAACCTGACCTGCGATAGTGGTCAGATTCGAATCTTCAGTTGCGATGAGCGCATCCTGCCAATTTTGATATTTAATCGCGGTACCATCACATGTGTCATTGGATTGATTGTAGGTTTCGCCTAGGTTGCATTTTGACCAAAGCAAATTAGTCGTTACGTCGAGTAATGTACCATCTTTACGGTCAATAAATTGTCCGTCTTGGTGAGAAGGAGTTTGAGTTTGCACGCAGGTTTGCGCGATGGTATTTGCACTTAACAGAGAGGCAATTACACCTAAGCATAGTTTTAGTTTCATTACTCAATACCTCCACTTACAGCCACAATTCCTGTCGAGCCTGCGATGTTTTTATTACAAAGCTCAAGCTCTCCATTTTGAGAGTCGATACATCTAGCACTACCATCTTGTTTAACAGAGCTAGAATGCGTGAAGAGTCGGTCTCCAAGATTAGGAAAGAAATTAATGGCTCCTGCTGGTGCAGTGCCGACATTGAAGTTGATAAATGAACGGGCTTCAACAGGTGAAGGTAAGCGCCAATCTGTAATGCCGCAAATAGAGCGACTGTTTAGGCTACTAATATAACTACTTGTATTACAGTAGTTACCTCCCGAACCATCATTAATGTACGCACATTGAGAAGATATCGGGCCGGCGCTATACAAGAGATCATTGGGTGCTCCGGCATAGCCACCATTGGTTGTATTGTCAGAGTCGTACCAAGTATATGTGTATGAGGCGCTTCTCCATGAGCTTGATTGACTGCCCCAAGGGTAAGGGTTGGCGTCAGGGGCGTCTTTATGGTTCTTAACCCAAGTATCGACCTCGGACTGGCTGGGCATTGCTATCGGATCTTGTTTTGCTTCAATATACAATCCAGTATGCTCATCTTTAACACAGCGCCAATCAGTAGCGCTAGGTATTAGAGGGTTTCCGTGAGCATCTAGCTTGGTGTAGCGAAAGCCATATTCCCCATCTGAATGTTCACTTCCATTGGTGACATCTAAACCGAAATCGGCATCTTGATTTGGATGTGATGCTGGAGGAGTGACGCTGTCGTAGTCTGTTCCATCAAAATAAGTGACATACCCAGTATCATTGAAACTTTTCTGCCCAGGAATATAGAACGCGAGAGTGTTTTTACTCGAATCGATAGTCGCGTTACCAACGGAAGCTATCGTGTAGATTACCGATTCGCCACCTTCATCGAAGCTATCATCACGAGCAGAAAATGTGATATTTGTTGATAGGGTTTCTGCTGGCAATTTAAGAGTTAACCCTGCTATATCAACAGTAAAGTCCTCAGGCGCGGCAATACCGGTTTGAGTCAGGGTAAGTGTTACATCTTGAGATGTGTAATGACTCAAAACAGCTTGTTGAATAATGCTGTCACCTTCTACAACGGTACTTAAGTCGTTACTAAAACTAACGGTTGGTTGAGTATCGCTATCATCAATAGTTACTACAGTTCGTTCGTTTGAAAGAGTGTAATTTGCACCGTTATCAGCACTAATAGAGTAATGAAGTGTTTTACTGCCCTCATACAGATTATTGTGCACAAGGTTTAGTGGTAGAGCTGCGCTGGTTGCACCTGCCGCAATTTTGACGTTTTGGCTTGAGATAGCATCGTAGTTTTTGAAGGTGCCATTAGAGCGAGTTGTCACGTCACTAGTTGAGATCGTTAAGGTGAGTTCTTGAGCTAATGCTTCGGAAAGAGAAACGGTAATGGATTCTGTTTTCGACCCTGATTGTGGTTCAGAAAATGAGACACTATTTGGGATGCTAAGCGTAATAGGGGAAGATGACGTACTTGAAGTTGTTCCCGTAGTAGTTGTTCCACTATCGTTATTTTCATGACCACTTTTACAACCGCTAAAAAGTGTCGTAAGAAGGATTGCTGAGATGACATTGAGTTGCCAGCTCGACCTTTTTCTTTCCATGTATGAACCTAAGCTACTAAATTATATAAGATATCTATCGTATCAAAAAAATTATATAAATGCTTAATTTCATATGCTATGGCTATGTGTTTTGGGTGTTTTGATGCGTTTTTTTTGTAAGTAATGTAAGAGAGGTCTTATTTATGAGGTGGCCTCCCAACGATTAAGGTATCGTCAGGAGGTAAGTTAAATTAGCTTTCAATCATTACTCGAGTGTCTTCACTGAGTGTTTCGAGTTCATTAACTACATCATCGATTTGAACTTCGATTGGTAGCTTAACGGCGATTTTTGAAGTGAATAAGCTTGAACTAACACCACCACCACCAGCGATAAAGACTCGGTGGCAATCCATATCTAGAATGCTGATCCCTTGTCTATCCAATACATGTGTCACTTCGTTGACGATACCTGCTCGGTCGTTAGAGTCGAGCCTTAAGTGATGGATTGTGTCTTGAGCATTGTGCGTATGATCTGAATCGACAAACTGTACGATGAGATCCGGGTTGGCGCTGAAAGCTTCTTTTACAATCGATTCGTTGATGGCTGGAAGTTGAACCTTGAGTACGCCTGCGACTTGGTCTTCAATAAAGTTCACTTTACTGATGAGCCATTTGCCGTCGTTTTCGTGAGTAACCGCAGCAAGTTGTTTGATTGTTGCTGGTGATGCTTTTCCGATAAAGTTTACGATAAATGTACTGTTCATATCAGCCCCCAAAGTTTCAATTATTATTTGCTAATTAAATGTTTGATATCGCGCGATAAAGTTCTTTAATTTCAGTGTAGAAGGTTACATCGAACAATGTTTGACCTAGGTCAATTTTTGAAACTAAGCTGTGATGCAAAAAAAGAGAATGAAGAGTAGGGCACAAAAAAAGCGGCTAGAGAGCCGCTTTTTAGAAGAGTTTTGTTTTTACGAAAGTAATTAGGTTGCTGTATTAGAAGGTTACTTTAAAGTTCATACCAACAAACTGAGAATCGTATGGCGCACCAGCATCGTATGCGAATCTAGCTGCGTCTTGGTTATCCCACCAAGGGTTAGTATTCAGATTAACTTCTGCGTCACCGCCCCAAGCATCACTTACCCAGTAGTGGATGTGTCCAACAGGGTTTAGGAAAAATAGAGACACATCACCCATGGTTTGAGAGCCCATCACTTCGCCGCCTGAAGCAATGATGTCTTGCTCTGCTTCTAGCATCATTTCACCAACAACCGCACCAAAGAATGGAGTGATGAACAGATCTTGCCATGATGGTACTTCGGCAAACGCTTCTACACCGTATTCCCAGAAGAACGTAGACATGGTCCAAGAGTATAAGAAAGATTCAAACTCATCGTAACCTGCGTGTCGAGCTGCGGTGTAGTAAACACCACCAAAATAGGGGTGCATCACGTAGTTTAGGAAGTGTTCATCGCGGTCCCATACAGGGCCTTCAGATACGTTGTCTTTCCACTTTTTACCTAATGAGCTGATGTCACGTTGGTCATCATCCCACTTAGTGATACTTTCAGGGAGTAGAGTCATCAAACCTACTGTAGCGACACTTAAGCCCAAAATGGTGTAGGTTTGGCCCATAAGGTAGTCCCAATCCTTCTCTTGGCTCACCAACATGTGTTTTGGTTGTTGGATTGAGAAGTCGTACTCATCACTTGATTCGCTCAGTGCGTAATTGGTATTAGGCTTGTAGGTGTACAAGCTATCATTAACACAGTAATCTTGAGCACATTCATCCGAATAAGAAAGGTTGATTGGCTGGTCGAAGTCGTATTGGCTTGCAACCGAGTTAACTGACATTAGCATTGTAAATGCAGCAGTAACCTTTGCTAGTAACGGTGATTTGGCCACAAGGGTCTCCATGAGAAAGTTTGGAATTGATCAGGGTCACAATTATCTATTAAATGCCTGATTTAGGGAACTAATAATTTATAGCTTTTCCTAAGAAAACCTTAGGTTTAACATTATTAATATTAGTGAAAAGGCGAATTGCTCCAAATTCAACCATAGACCAGTTTGTAAATAATGCAGTGTCTTTTTATGACAACAAGGGATAGAAATATGACGAAAATCGCAATGTTAAGTACAGGTGAAGAAGTTCTTCATGGAGACATTGTAGATACGAACGCAGCTTGGATGTCTGCTGAGTTTTATCAGCATGGTTTTGCTCTTGTTAAGCGCTCAACTGTGGGTGATCAAATGAATGCTCTTGTTGAAGAACTGCTGATGCTGAGCTTTAACTATGATGTGGTTATCGTTAATGGTGGTTTAGGCCCGACAACCGATGATATGAGTGCAGCTGCTGCGGCTGCTGCCTCAGAGCAGAAACTCATTATGTTCCCTGAATGGCTGGCGCGTATGGAAGAGATGTTTTCCGGGCGTGGTATGCCGATGCCGGATAGCAACCTAAAGCAGGCTTTGCTGCCAGTAAACTCGGAAATCGTCGATAACCCTGTCGGCACTGCATGTGGTTTCAAACTTAAGATTAACGATGCGACTTTCTATTTCACTCCGGGAGTGCCCAGTGAGTTTAAGCGCATGGTGAGCTTTGAAATTATCCCTGACCTCGCTCGTACTTATCCTCAAGTGGTCGCTTCTGAATGCAGCAGGTTGTTTACCTTTGGTTTGTCCGAATCTGGCATATCAGACGTGTTAGACCAGCTGAAATTGCCTCAAGGCTATGAATTGGGTTACCGCTCTTATCTGCCGTTTATTGAAGTGAAACTATTTGGACCTAAGTCGGATTTAGAAACTCGCGTTAAGCTGCTGCAAATGGTGTACAAGCTATTAGAGAGCAACGTTGTCAGTGTTGATGAGCCGATGATCGATCATATCGGCCACATTATGGCTGAGAGAAAGAAGACGCTGTCGGTATCGGAAGTGTCAACTAAAGGTGCGCTATCGGCTTGGCTGCAATCGAATGAGCAAGTTGAAGATTGCTTCGGCCACTCTTGGGTTATGGCGGAGCCAAAAGAGAGTGAGCTTGAAAAGAGCGATCCACTAGCGGCGACGTTTGCATTGGCTGGTGCAACAAGAGAAAAGTGCGGCACAGAGTTAGCCTTAGTAACGGGTAAGTTAGAGGGTAATACTTTTAGTATTGCGTTATCGAGCGAAGCAGGCGAGTGGGGGCAAGTGCTGGAGTTCTACCGTCAATACAAGCGTGAAGATGCACGTACCATCATCAAAACCGTAGCAGCCGATATGCTGAGAAGGCACCTAGACAACAAACCGATGTTTGGCACTTACTCTTCGGCTAAGCGATTGAAAGACATGTTTATTCCAGCAGCTATCATTAAGTAAGTATGTAAGCGAACTCGTTAAGTCTGTACTAAAAACGTTAGAAAAATGAAATAAAAAGGCCCAACATCTAAATAGGTGTTGGGCCTTTTGTTTATCTAGCCTTCTAGATAACCAAACAAGCAGTGATGTTTACACGTAGCTCATGTCTGTAAGAACTTGATTACAAACCGCTTGTCATATGTAGACTGTAGAACAAACCACGGCCGATTAACTCTGAAGCCAAGAACAGTACTAGTGCTAAGCCAAGGTTAACTGGGTTCACTTTTGCTTTGTTCAGCATAGGTAGAATCCAAATCAACAAGCTTGCCATCAGCAGTGCCACTTGAAGAATCACATAGCTCCCTAAACCATCGACTAACTCAGAGGCTTTTGCTGCTGAAGTTTGGATGTCACCGATTAGGTTCAGTTTTCCTACTGTCACAAGCAAGCTGATCGCAACAGCAATCACAGCCAGCATGGTGATGTTACGGTCAACCGCAAAGCGACTGTCGTTAGCAAATACAATCACGAATTGAGACAGCAATAAACCGCCCACAACCATCGTCATGATGAAGCTCAGTGGTGTGTAGATGTTGTCCCACGTAGGTACTGTGTTGATCATGTATACGTTGATCATCGCGTACATGAAGATTGCACCCAACACCATCGCGCCAACCATCAGTGCTTTCTGGATAGCTACGCCACCTTTCTTAACCACAGACAGTAACCATTGAATGCCACCTACTGCGAAGAATGCCGCACCGAAAAATACTTCGTTAGACAGCCAAGCAGAGCCTAGTTGGTTAAAAGCGTTAAACGCGCGCAGCGGAGAGCCAAGGTGCGTTGTCGAGAACATGAAGCCAAGCCCCATCAGTGCCCATAGAATGAACATTGGAACCTTGTAGCTGTTTAGCTTCTCTTGGTCATGACCAAGTACCAGTGCGCGAGCACCAATAAGTAAGTAACCACCAACTGCAGTTTGCGCCAGCACCGTAAAGAAGATTAAAGACCACTCATGAAAAATCATCTTACACCTCCTTCGGGTTTGCTAGGTGACCACTGGTATCGCCAGTCGGCTTCGCGTTTTTGTTCAGCTTAATCACGATGTTCGGTAGCGTTTCTGTTGAAGATGGCAGTGGAGCCACATCCGCACCAGAGCCGTACTTCTCGCGAAGTGTATTGATTTCACCAAACTCCAATGCACGAAGTGGGCAAGACTCAACACAGATAGGCTGTTTGCCTTCAGAAACACGTTGGTAACAACCATCGCATTTCGTCATGTGACCTTTCTTAGCATTGTATTGTGGTGCGCCGTAAGGACACGCATTGCTGCAGTGCTGACAACCAATACAAACGCTCTCATCAACCACAACCAAACCGTCTTCATTACGTTTGTGCATCGCGCCCGAAGGACACACTTTCACACACGCTGGGTTAGTACAGTGGTTACAAGCGATAGACAGGTAGTAAGAAAAGACATCTTTCTGAACCCAGGTATCACCATTTTGAGTGAAGCCACCACCTGCGTATTCGTATACGCGACGGTAGTTCGTTTTGATGTCTAGATCGTTATAATCTTTACAAGCAAGCTGACAGGTTTTACAACCCGTGCATTTACTTGAATCAATGTAAAAGCCGTATTGTTTCATTCCAACCTACCTTATGCTTTCTTTAGCGCTTTGATTTGAACTAGGTTTGTATGCTGAGGGTTACCCTTAGCAAGTGGGCTCGGGCGCTGAGTCGTCAACACGTTGATAGAGCCTGCATGGTCGATCTTCTGACCATCCGGTGCGTACCATGCACCTTCGCCTAGTGCGACAACTCGAGGAAGAATCCTTGGTGTCACTTTCGCTGGAATGTGTACTTCGCCACGGTCGTTGAAAATACTCACCATGTCGCCGCTTTCAATACCACGTTCTTTCGCATCAATTGGGTTGATCCACAACTCTTGCGGTGCCGCAGCTTTGATCTCTGCAACGTTGCCGTAAGTTGAATGCGTACGAGCCTTGTAGTGGAAACCGGTCAGCTGAAGCGGGTACTTCTCTGCTAGTGGATCGTTATGGCCTTCAAAAGAATCCGCGTAAATAGGAAGTGGGTGAATCACTTCGTCTTCTTTCAGCTTCCAAGTCTTCGCGATATCAGCCAGTTGCTCTGAGTAGATCTCGATCTTGCCACTTGGTGTGGTCAGTGGGTTCGCTTCTGGATCTTTACGGAAGTCTTCGTAAGCGATGTAGTGATGGTCGTAGCTACGTTTGTAGATACCCAGCTCTTTCATCTCTTCGAAGGTTGGCAGGGTTGGATCGTTCTTACGAGTTTCTGCGTACAGGTGCTCAATCCATTGCTCTTGAGTACGACCCTCCGTGAACTCTTTTTCAACGCCCATGCGTTTAGCAAGCTCAGTACACATCTCGTAGATAGATTTCGCTTCAAACTGAGGCTCAATCGCTTTCTGCGCGTAGATGAAGTAAGGCATGTTCGATGCTTTACCATCCATACACCAGTCGTCTTGCTCAGACGTTGTTAAGTCTGGCAGGATGATGTCAGCGTATTTTGCTGAAGACGTCATATGGTTATCAACCACGACAATCATTTCACACGCACTTTCATCTTGAAGAATCGCGTGTGTCTTGTTGATGTCTGAGTGCTGGTTGATGATGCAGTTACCTGCGTAGTTCCAGATCATCTTGATTGGGTTCTTAAGGCGCTCTGCACCGCGAACACCATCAGTGATGTCGGTCATTTCATGATGACGGTAAATTGCGTCTGTCCACATAAACATTGAAATAGACGTTTCAACTGGGTTTGGCACAGTAGGGAAGCGAACAAACGGAATGTTGATGTCACTTTCACGAGCACCTGTTGAACCGCCTGATACACCTACAGAACCGGTTAGTAGTGACAGCATCGCGATTGCACGACACGCTAGTTCACCGTTCGCAGTGCGTTGTAAGCCCCAACCTTGGTGGATAGCACATGGTTTTGCTGTACCCATTTCACGGCCAAGCTTGATGATGGTATCAACTGGAATGCCTGTGATCTTAGAAGCCCACTCTGATGTTTTTTCTACGCCATCTTCACCTAAACCTAGGATGTAAGATTTGTAGTCGCTGTTTTTAGGCGCTGATGCAGGCAGAGTTTTCTCGTCGTAACCGACACAGTATTTGTCTAGGAACGGTTGATCGACAAGGTCTTCAGTGATCATTACGTGTGCAAGACCCGCTACCAATGCAGCATCTGTAGAAGGACGAATTGGGATCCATTGATCTTCACGGCCACCGGCAGTATCGGTGTAGCGAGGGTCGATGATGATCGTTCTTGCGTTCGACTTGTTTTTGCTTTCTACATAGTGGTGGATCAGACCGCCGCCAGACATGCGTGTCTCGGCAGGGTTGTTACCAAACTGGATGTTAAGCTTGGTGTTCTCTAGGTCAGAGAAAGAGTTGTTGTTTGCCCAACCACCGTAGGTGTAACTCAAGCCTTTTGCGATTTGCGCTGTTGAGTAGTCACCGTAATGGTTTAGGTAACCACCACTTAGGTTCATTAGGCGAGCAATCAGCGTTTGAGCTGGTGGCCAAGACTTAGTTACTGTACCGCCAAGTGTACCTGTCCCGTAGTTTAGGTAGATAGTGTCGTTACCATAGTCTTTGATAAGGCGTTGCATGGTGCCAGCAACTTCATCGTAAGCTTCTTCCCAGCTAATACGTTTGAATTTACCTTCACCACGTTTGCCCACACGTTTCATCGGGTATTTCAGGCGATCTGGGTTGTAAACACGGCGGCGCATAGAGCGACCACGTAGACAAGCACGAACTTGGTGATGACCGTATTCGTCAGTACCAGTGTTGTCGGTTTCTACGTATTTGATTTCACCGTTTTGCACATGCATACGTAATGGGCAGCGAGAGCCACAGTTTACAGTACATGCACTCCATACGATTTTCTCATCCACACTCTCAGCAACCGCAGCCGCTACTGGTTTGGATTTGAAAGGTAAAGCGATACCGCCCGCGAGTGCGGCTGCGCTACCTACCGCAGAAGAAGCTTTCATGAAGCCTCTTCGAGTAAGATTCATTACCCCAGATTCTTTTTTATTCGTCATTCTAAGATGCCTTTTGCTATTGATGGCTAGCACTTTATAGGTAGTTTTGTTTTTGTCTTTTAATATTTAAATGTTGATTGATAGGCGTCAAATAAGTGTGGAGTTTAAAGTTTATTAATTGAATGTATAAAATGGATCAAAGAATAAAATGGATTAATTAATATAATTATCTTTAAACCTATAACGTTATAAATAATAATGATTATCGATACGCATAAATTGTTGGGTTCGCTATTTTATCAAGCGACAAGTAAAGAACAGTTAATCACCATTGTTGAAGCCTTGGTTGAGAGCGAAGTCCTCTCTCAAGAATACTTGCTGGCATTGAGAAGTGAAGACGAAGATGCACTCGCAGCAGAGTTCAGTCGCCTGTTTGAAGGCGTGGGAGACATGCCAGCGCCACCTTGGGGTTCAGTGTACCTAGATAAAGACCGTGTTGTGTTCGGCGCTTCTACTATAGAGTATCGCCAGTTTTTAGAATTGAATCAGATTGAATTAGACACTGGGTTAAGAGAGCCGGAAGATCAATTTGGTTTAATGTTATTCGCTCATGCATATTTGTTAGAAAATAATAATATTAATTCAGCTGGTGAATTACTTGAAGGTCACTTATTAACTTGGTCTTCTGTTTATTTAGAAAAACTAAATAAAGCATCAGAGCTATCTTTTTATAAAAAGCTATCGGTTGATGTAATAGGTTGGTTTAAGTACTTAACATCTGAATATAATTTAAACGTTGCTACTAAAAAGTTATATATCGACTAATGTCTGAACAAATAAATTCAAATAGACGCGGTTTCTTAACTCGACTTTCTAAACCGGTTAAAGCAGCCGCGAATTATGAAGAGATATCACAGCGCTTGCACGCCAGGCCGCCAAGAGCAGTTGATGAAGTGCTGTTTGAGCGTCTTTGCGACGGTTGTGGTTTGTGTGAGCAAGCGTGTCCAAATAGCGTTATTGAGATGCTAGAGGGCAGTGCGCTGCTGAATTTGGATTACAACAGTTGTTCGCTGTGTGATAAGTGCAGTGAAGTGTGCCCGACTGGCGCACTCCATCCAACGGTCACGCCTTATATTGATCTCAAGCCTAGCTTTGCAGATAGCTGCAACAACTACATGCAAATGGATTGTAATGCGTGCCAAGCCGCTTGTTCAGTAAGTGCAATTCAAATCGAAGTAGGGGAATTACCTACCTTAGACAAAGATAAGTGTAATGGTTGTGGAGAGTGCCGAAGCGCTTGTTATATTGGCTCTGTGACTCTTAACCTGACTCAGTAATAAACGTTTGGTTTGGTTGTGAACGCCAGTAAGACTCAGGTTTTGTTATCGGTGAGTTGGTCTCCTATACCTAAAGACACCAATAGAAAAAGGGTCCGCATTCCAATTGGAGGCGGACCCTTTTTAATACTTATCATCTCTGATTAAATGGTCATTCTAAATAAAGCCAAGCGAACTTGAGCCGAATGGATCAGGCGCGCTTCTGTTTACTTCGATGAATCACATTACTCAGCGATAAATCGGTTTTTGCTTTACAGATACAAGGCAAGATTTCGTTGCCTTGCGTGTAAGCCATAGCAAAACCAACGTACTCGACTTCACCAGAATCCAACGTACAGCGGCATGCACCACAGTGGCCATCTCGGCAGTTGTACTCTGGCTCTAATCCCGCTTGTTCCATTGTTTCCAACAGAGTGTTTGAAGGGTTAGATTCAATTGAAATCAGCTTGTTGATTTTGATTGTTGGCATTACAGCTCAAATCCTTCAAAGTCGTCAGCTTTTACTTCGTTGTCGATTTGGCCAACTAGGTAAGAACTGATTTCTGCTTCTTGTGGAGCAACTTGAACGTTATCTGAAGACAACCAAGCGTTGATCCATGGAATTGGGTTTGATGTTGCTTCTGGGTAAGCGGTACCTAGGCCAACAGCCTGCATACGAATATTGGTAATGTACTCAACGTATTGGCAAAGAATGTCTTTGTTTAGACCAATCATAGAGCCATCTTTGAATAGGTATTCTGCCCACTCTTTCTCTTGCTCTGCTGCTTCTTTAAATAGGTCGAAACACTCTTGCTTGCACTCTTCAGCGATTTGCATGAATGCGAAGTCGTCTTGACCGTTACGTAGCAAGTTGATCATGTGCTGAGTACCAGTAAGGTGAAGTGCTTCATCACGAGCGATTAGCTTGATGATTTTAGCGTTACCTTCCATTAGCTCACGCTCAGCGAATGCGAATGAACAAGCAAAACTAACGTAGAAACGGATTGCTTCTAGCGCGTTTACCGACATTAGACATAGGTAAAGTTTCTTCTTCAGGTCGTGAAGTGAAATCTTAACGTCTTCGCCGTTGATGCTGTGGTTGCCTTCACCGTAGCGGTGGTAGTCAGCCGTTAGCTTGATTAGGTCGTCGTAATAGAAAGCGATGTCTTTAGCACGCTTAAGGATCTCTTCGTTTTCAACGATGTCATCAAATACTACACCTGGATCGTTCACGATGTTACGGATGATGTGCGTGTATGAGCGAGAGTGAATCGTTTCAGAGAAAGACCATGTCTCAATCCAAGTTTCCACTTCTGGTAGAGATACCAATGGAAGTAGGGCAACGTTAGGGCTGCGACCTTGGATAGAATCTAGAAGCGTTTGATACTTCAAGTTAGAGATGAAGATGTGTTTTTCATGCTCAGGAAGTTTGTTGTAGTCGATACGATCGCTCGACACGTCTACTTCTTCTGGGCGCCAGAAGAAAGAAAGCTGCTTCTCGATAAGCTTTTCGAAAATTTCGAATTTTTGTTGGTCGTAACGTGCAACGTTAACTGACTGACCCAAGAACATTGGTTCTTTTAGTTGGTCATTTTTAGTCTGAGAAAAAGTACTGTAAGCCATAAATGCCTCAAATCCTTTAAAGACCCGTAATAAAACGGACCCTGTTAATGCTTTAAACCCAGAGAAGATAACTCTTCTCTGGGGTCTTAATGTTTATTGCGGTTTAGATCTTACAACCGCCGCCTTCACAATCTTCTTCCGGCACTTGAACTGCATCGCCTTGGTCGTCTTTAGCACCATCACGAGTGTTATGGTAGTAAAGCGTCTTCACACCGTACTTGTACGCTGTTAGTAGGTCTTGAAGCAGCTTCTTCATTGGTACTTTACCGCTGTCGTAAACACTTGGATCATAGTTAGTGTTTGCAGAGATAGCTTGGTCAACGAATTTTTGCATGATACCCACTAGGTGTAAGTAACCGTCGTTAGAACCAATGTTCCAAAGTAGCTCGTAGTTCTCTTTAAGGTTTAGGAAATCTGGAACAACTTGCTTAAGGATGCCGTCTTTCGATGCTTTGACTGATACGTAACCACGTGGTGGCTCGATACCGTTAGTCGCATTCGAGATTTGAGACGATGTCTCAGAAGGCATCAGCGCAGTTAGCGTAGAGTTACGCAGACCGTGCTCCATGATCTCTTCACGTAGAGTATCCCAATCGTAGTGCAGTGGCTCTTCACATACTAAGTCGATATCTTTTTTGTAAGTATCGATTGGCAGTAGGCCTTTCGCGTAGTTGGTCTCGTGGAAAGATGGGCAACGACCTTGCTCTTTCGCTAGTTCAACAGACGCTTTTAGCAAGTGATATTGAATTGCTTCAAAAGTACGGTGAGTCAGGCCATTCGCGCTGCCATCAGAGTACTTAACACCATTCTTCGCTAGGTAGTATGCGTAGTTGATTACACCCACACCTAAAGTACGACGGTTCATTGTCGACTTGTATGCTGCTGGAAGCGGGTAGTCTTGGTAATCAAGAAGTGCATCTAGAGCACGAACAACCAGCTCAGAAAGCTCAGCTAAGTCGTCTAGTTCATTGATTGCGCCAAGGTTGAACGCTGAAAGTGTACATAGTGCGATTTCGCCTTCGTCATCTTCTACGTTAGAAAGTGGCTTAGTAGGAAGCGCGATTTCTAGACATAGGTTCGATTGACGAACAGGGGCTACTTCAGAATCAAATGGGCTGTGTGTATTACAGTGGTCAACGTTCTGAATGTATATACGACCAGTAGAAGCACGCTCTTGCATTAGCAGAGAGAAAAGCTCAACCGCTTTTACTGTTTCACGCTTCACTGAAGGATCGTTTTCGTACTTAACGTATAGCTCTTCAAAACGGTCTTGGTTTTCGAAGAACGCATCGTAAAGGCCAGGTACGTCAGAAGGTGAGAACAGGCTGATGTTGCCACCTTGAACTAGGCGAGAGTACATAAGCTTGTTCAGCTGTACGCCGTAATCCATGTGACGAACACGGTTCTCTTCAACACCGCGGTTGTTTTTCAGTACTAATAGAGACTGAACTTCACCGTGCCACAATGGGTAGAACACTGTTGCTGCGCCACCACGAACACCACCTTGAGAACAACATTTTACTGCTGTTTGGAAGTATTTGTAGAAAGGGATACAGCCAGTGTGGAACGCCTCACCATTACGGATTTCAGAACCAAGCGCACGGATACGACCTGCGTTGATACCAATACCAGCACGTTGAGATACGTAACGAACAATTGAGCTTGCTGTTGCGTTGATTGAATCAAGGCTGTCACCACACTCGATCAGTACACAAGAACTGAATTGACGAGTAGGCGTACGTACACCAGACATGATCGGTGTAGGTAGAGAAATCTTAAACGTAGACGATGCGTCGTAAAAACGTTTGATGTAGTCAAGACGAGTCGATTTCGGGTATTTAGCGAATAAACACGCAGCAACTAAAATGTAAAGGAACTGAGCACTCTCGTAGATTTCTTTCGTTACACGGTTTTGAACGAAGTATTTACCTTCGAGCTGCTTAACCGCTGCGTAAGAGAAGTCTAAGTCACGTTTGTGGTCGATGTACTCGTCAAGCTCTTCGAATTCAGCTTTCGTGTAGTCTTCCATAAGGTGGCTATCGTATTTACCCATATCAACCAGTTTTGCAACGTGGTCATATAGTGCTGGCGGCTCGTATTCGCCGTACGCTTTTTTACGTAGGTGGAATACAGACAGACGTGCTGCTAGATATTGGTAATCAGGAGTCTCTTCAGAGATTAAATCCGCTGCTGACTTGATGATAGTTTCATGAATGTCAGTAGTGGTGATGCCATCGTAAAACTGAATGTGAGCTTTCAATTCTACTTGTGATACAGAAACATTGTGCAAGCCTTCAGCTGCCCATGTAATCACGCGATGGATCTTCTCTAGATCGATCGTTTCTTTGCGCCCGTTACGCTTGGTAACAGTAAGTTGTTGGTTCATTCTGCTTAATTTCCCTAACAAAACTGAACAAGGCCGTGTTTTTGTGTATTTCTGTGTAATTTTTGTAAATTACGTTTCGGCTTTGTGATCTTGGTCTACCCATATATTGTAGTTCAAACACAACATATAGGGGTCATTTGTTTGTTGGGTTACAAGATAGTGCTACAACTGATATTTTTCAAGGTAAAGAAATGGGGTTGCTTGTGGATAAGTGGTGGATTGAAAAAAAACTGTAAGTGACCACTAACTGATGAGGTTAGATGTGACTTGATTGTATAAAAGTCGGCTTTTGATGATGCTTTAATTTTGCTCGCCAATAAAAAAAAATCCCTTGATCTTTGAGCAAAATGGGCGATGGATTTTGGGCGATTAAATTTAAATCGAGGTGGTCAAAATGGAAGCTGGCGCACGAAATTTAGACTGAAAAAAGTCGCAAAGTTATGGTAATTGCAACTCTTTTCATTCGTCTTTTTCACAAAAGGTTTTACGGTAGACCTACCGATATTTTTTAGCCAAAGTTTTGTGTGTGAACGATGTAGTTCACATCGACTTTTTGGCCTAAACGGTAAGTGTCCGTAAGAGGGTTATAGTGCAGTCCCGTAATCCCTAACTCTTGCAGCGGAGTGTTATCAACCATCTTGATAAGTTCAGCAGGGCGAATGAACTTCTCGTGCTCATGAGTGCCTTCTGGAACAATCTTCAATAGCTTCTCTGCACCGACAATCGCAAACAAGTAAGATTTGAAATTACGGTTCAATGTAGAGAAGAATACATGGCCGCCCGGTTTCACTAATTTCGAACAGGCAGTGATAACAGATTGTGGGTCAGGAACGTGTTCAAGCATTTCCATGCACGTTACCACATCGTAAGTGTGTGGGTTCTGCTCTGCGTGGTCTTCGATAGTGCTCTGGATGTAATCGAGCTTTGTGCCAGTTTCCAGTGCATGAAGGCGTGCTACTTCAAGCGGCTCTTTACCCATGTCTAGACCAGTCACGACTGCACCTTCAACAGCCATGCTTTCCGCTAAAATACCGCCGCCGCAGCCAACATCGAGGACTTTCTTGCCAAACAGGCCTTCAGTCTTCTCTAACACGTAGTTTAGGCGCAGTGGGTTGATTTGATGTAGCGGCTTAAATTCGCCTTCTAGATCCCACCAGCGTGACGCCATGTCTTCGAATTTCTTGATTTCTGCTGGGTCTACGTTCTGTGATTTAGTCATAATCGGCATTTCCAAGTTAAATAATGCATCCATGAAATTGCAGGCATTATAACTTGCCTTTTCGCGCTGACCAGAAGATCTACAATTTTGCTAGTTTATTGGATGTAAAGTGACCATGTTTCAGCAAGATATGATGCGGAGGTGCAATTTCTCATCAATTGATTGGCTACAAGGGTCACAAGATGGTAAAAGGAGAGGGAAAGTGATGCCTCCGTAGGTAAATTTGTGTTATATTTTTCGGTCTTATACGTATTCAAAAATACGATCTGACTATAGAGGGAAAATGGCTCTATGAGCGATCTAGCGAAAGAGATCACGCCCGTAAATATTGAAGATGAGCTTAGAGGTTCATACCTAGACTACGCGATGTCCGTCATCGTTGGTCGTGCCCTTCCAGATGTGCGTGATGGCCTAAAACCAGTACACCGCCGCGTTTTGTTCGCGATGAATGTATTAGGTAATGATTGGAACAAACCATATAAAAAGTCTGCTCGTGTAGTAGGCGATGTAATCGGTAAATATCACCCGCATGGTGATAGCGCTGTATACGATACAATTGTTCGTATGGCTCAACCGTTCTCGCTGCGTTACATGCTAGTTGATGGCCAAGGTAACTTTGGTTCTATCGATGGCGACTCCGCGGCTGCAATGCGTTATACCGAAGTTCGTATGGCGAAAATTGCGCACGAGCTACTGGCTGACCTTGATAAGGAAACTGTGGATTACGTACCGAACTACGATGGTACAGAACAAATTCCAGCAGTACTTCCTACAAAAATTCCTAACCTATTGGTAAACGGTGCTTCTGGTATCGCAGTAGGTATGGCTACCAACATTCCACCACATAACCTTGGTGAAGTTGTTGATGGCTGTTTGGCTTACATCAATAATGAAGAGATCACTATTGATGAGCTAATGGACTACATTCCTGGTCCTGACTTCCCAACAGCAGCACTTATCAGTGGTCGTAAAGGCATCGTTGATGCTTATAAGACTGGCCGCGGTAAGGTTTACATGCGTTCAAAAGCGGATATCGAAGTAGAGAAGAATGGTAAAGAAACCATTATCGTTACTGAGATCCCTTACCAAGTAAACAAAGCTCGTTTGATCGAGAAGATTGCTGAACTGGTTAAAGATAAGAAAGTAGAAGGCATCAGTGCACTGCGTGACGAATCTGATAAAGATGGTATGCGTATTGTTATTGAATGTAAGCGTGATGCAGTAGGCGAAGTGGTTCTAAACAACCTATACGCTCAAACTCAACTGCAAACGACTTTCGGTATCAACATGGTTGCGTTGAATAACGGTCAACCTCAGTTGTTCAACATCAAAGACATGCTTAAGTGCTTCGTAGACCACCGTCGCGAAGTTGTTACACGTCGTACTATCTTCGAACTGAAGAAAGCGCGCGATCGTGCACACATCCTTGAAGCGTTGTCTCTAGCTCTTGCTAACATCGACGAAATCATTGAGCTTATCCGTAACGCTCCAACACCAGCTGAAGCAAAAGCTGGCCTAGTTGCACGCGGTTGGGATCTTGGTAACGTTGCTTCAATGCTTGAGCGCGCTGGTACTGATGCAGCTCGTCCTGATTGGTTGGAAGACCAATACGGTATCCGTGATGGCCAATATTTCCTAACGGAAACGCAAGCACAAGCTATTCTAGAACTTCGTCTTCACCGCCTAACAGGCCTTGAGCATGAGAAGATTCTAGACGAGTACAAAGCACTTCTAGAAGAAATCGCTGAGCTAATGCACATTCTTGCAAGCACTGAGCGTTTGATGGAAGTTATCCGTGAAGAACTTGAAGCGGTACGTGAAATCTATGGCGACGAGCGTCGTACAGAAATCACAGCGGCAGTTCATGACATCGACATGGAAGAGCTGATTGCTCAAGAAGACGTTGTAGTAACGCTTTCTAACGCAGGTTACGTTAAGTACCAAATCCTAAGCGACTACGAATCTCAACGTCGTGGTGGTAAAGGTAAGAGTGCAACTAAGATGAAAGATGAGGATTACATTGAGCGTCTGCTTGTTGCTAATACTCACGATAACATCCTATGTTTCTCTACTCGTGGTAAGACATACCGTCTGAAAGTTTACCAACTACCATTAGCAAGTCGTACTGCTCGTGGTAAGCCTATCGTTAACATTCTTCCTCTAGAAGAAGGTGAACGTATTACGGCTATCCTGCCTGTTTCTGAGTTCTCTAACGAGAAATTCATCTTCATGGCTACGGGTGACGGTACAGTTAAGAAGACATCACTGGATCAATTCGCAAACGTACGTGCTAACGGCCTAATCGCAGTTAACCTACGTGACGACGATTCACTGATTGGCGTTGATATCACTAACGGTGATAGCGACATCATGCTGTTCTCTAAATCGGGCAAAGTTGTTCGCTTTAACGAGGACAAAGTACGTGCAATGGGCCGTACTGCCTCTGGTGTTCGTGGTATGAAGCTTCCAGAAGACGATCAAGTGGTTTCACTGATTGTTCCTTCTAACGAAGGCGATATCCTAACTGTGACTCAAAACGGTTACGGTAAACGTACTGAGCTAGCAGAGTACCCAACGAAAGGCCGTGCAACGCAAGGTGTAGTATCTATCAAAGTCTCTGAACGTAATGGCCCAGTTGTTGGCGCTGTTCAAGTTGAAGAAGGCGATGAGATGATGATGATCACCGACGCAGGTACACTAGTACGTACTCGCGTAGCGGAAGTAAGCCAAGTTGGTCGTAACACTCAAGGTGTAACACTGATTCGTACTGCTGATGACGAGAATGTTGTAGGTCTACAACGTATCGACGAAGTAGAAGAAGCTGAGATTGTAGAAGGCGAAGCTGAAGAAGCAAATGCTGAAACTATCAACACTGAAGTTTCTGAATCAAGTGAAGAGCAAGCATCAGATGCTTCTGACTCTGAAAGTGATAACGAGCAAGATACTGAGTAATCTCGATTACGTTAAGTAATTAAGCTTACCATTGAAAAAACCGAGCCTAAGTGCTCGGTTTTTTATTGTCTGCTCGTTTATTCTGATCGCGTAAATCCTAATAGCTAAGTCTCGATCAATATTGCCTGACTGGGAAAGTGGTAAACTTAAAGGGTTGATAAAGGAGTGTGGAATGGACATCTGGTTGTTGGTTGCGTTAGTACTAATGAGCCTGTTTTTGATCGTGGTCGTTATTGCCGCGAGCAACAATGGCAGTCATCTAAAAGGCAATGTGGTGATTTCCCTTACTGCAGTGGCTCTGAGTGTGCTTGTTTGGTCTCAACTGAAACAGGAGACACCTCAACTTCCTTTAGATGAGAGCAATAGTTACACGGCAACAGATTTCGAAGGTGAGCTTCAACAAAGCCTCAAACAAGACCCGAATCAATCTGACTTGTGGTTTAAGCTTGGTGGTGTGTATATGCAGAAAGGGGAGTTTGATGCAGCGTATACTTGTTATGACTACGCGATTCGATTAGATCCTCAAGCACCATCGGGCCTTTATGCTGCCAAAGCAACCGCACTTTACTATCTTAGCTCCCAAGCGATGAGCGATGACGTGAATGCGTTGTTGGATCACTCAATACAGCTTGATCCCAACGATCGTACGGCATTGATGCTGATTGCGACCGATCACTTCATCAGCATGCGCTATCAACAAGCGATTGATGCCTGGACTCAAATCCTCGATTCCAATCAAAAAGGGATTGATCGTGTTTCGATTATTCATTCGATCAACCAAGCCAAACAGATGATCCGCTAGGATTGGTTAATAGGCTGTTCTTCCTGATTAGCTTTTGAAGCTATTTGTCTTTGAAGCGATTTGCTTTTGAAACGACTTACCTTTGAAGCGATTAGCCTCTAAAGCCATTAATCTCTCAAGTTATTGGCTTTCTTGCATTTCGATTAACCCACCAGCGTTATGGATTTGAGTAAACCCTTGAGCTCGTAAGAATTGATAGGCTTGTCCTGAACGGTTACCACTGCGGCAATACAAAACGATCGGTTGATCTTTATCTATCTTAGCGAAGTGAGTAGCGACTTCAGAAAGAGGGTAGTTGATGGCGTTGTCCAGATGCTCCTGTTTGAACTCTGCAGGTGTTCTGACATCAACCAATAATGCGCCTTTCTCTATTAATTCCCACCCTGTCTCAGCACGCTCAGAGGCGTGAACACCTGAACTGAGTAGTGTGATACATAATGCTGAAAGTGAAAGTAAGGTCTTCATTGTTTATTCCTTGAATTGGCGAGTGGATGGGGGAGGAGATATGGATGTGTATTGCCCCAAAATCTAAAAAAACCAGCCACACAATATTAGTGTGACTGGTTTTTACGTAATGGTCTAATTGAAGAAACTAGTATTCGTAGTTGGCTTCACGTTTTTCAGCTTGCTCTTCCCACTTAGGAACAACCGTGTCTAAGAAGTGTTGTTTCTCAGCATTCATCTTATCCATGTCCATTCCAAGCGCTTTTTGAGCCGCTTCTTTTGTCGAGATGTCTGGAATCTCGATTGGATCAGTGATGCCTTTCTTCGCCAGTAGACGAACAATCTTGGTACGAGCATCTGCTGCGCGGTCAACGGCAGTACCTAGCACTTCTAGAGCGATTTCAGGTGCATGCATATGAACGCCGTGAGACGCAATAGCGTAGTCCCAACGCCATTGAGCGTGACGGATATCCAGTAGGATAGGCTCCATCTCTTGCTCTGTCGCACCTGCTTCCCATGCCGCGCCGGCTTCAAAGTGAGCGGCAACGATTTGTTTCTCAGCGGTCAGCTTCATGTTTAGCACTTGCGCTTTACGGCTTGAAACGATGTTACGCATAGTTTCTTTAGACTGAGTATGACAGTTTGCACACGTATCTTCGAAGCGGTCGAATGGGTTACCCACTTTATGGTCGGTATAAACGGTGCCGTCTTCTTTGGTCACTTTCGGCATATGACAATCAACACAAGCCACTTTGTTTTTGCCGTGAATACCTTCACGCCATGTTTCATAGCCAGGGTGCTGTGCTTTTAGCATTGGAGCTTTAGATACTTTGTGCGTCCAATCTTTAAAGCCAATGTCATCGTAATACTCTTCCATTTGTTCAACACGAGTCCCTTTATCCCAAGGGAACTTCACGCCTTTTGTTGGCCCTGTGAAGTAGTATTCCACGTGACATTGAGCACAAACGGAAGCTTGTTGATCTAAACGACCTTGGTCTTCAAACTTCTTACCAATCGCTTCGAATGCACGCTCTACATAAGGACGAGTCACTTTCAGCGCAGGCTCACCGTTTTTAAAGCCTTCACTTTGTGTGTCATGACAGTCGGCACAGCCAATAGGGTTAGTGATTTCACTACCAAGACGCGCCCATTTACCTTCGAAGTAACCATCTTCGCCACGCTCTTCGATAACACGTGCTACATCAGGGCTCTTACAGCTCCAACATGCCATTGGCATTGGACCAGAGTTTTCGTCAGTTGGGCCACCTGTACGAAGTGTTTGTCGTACATCATCAAGGGCATAAAAGTGCCCACGGGCTTTGTTGTAATCTTTTGCAAACCCATAGCCAGCCCATAGGATGACCATATTTGGATCTTCTTTTAGTGCATCTTCAATGGCTTCGCTTTCTGAAGTCTGTCTCCATGAATGATATTGATCTGGGTGGTTTTGCTCGAACTGGTCGTTACGAGGATCGCCAATTTCTTTTTGTTCAGACGCAGCAAAACTGGTCGCGCTTGCTAGTGATGCGCTAACCATTAATAGTGCTGTGACCGAATTACGTATCCAATGCTTTTTCACAGTGATATCTCCAATATACTGATTTTTATACCAAGCGTTGTGAGTTTGCTATTCAAATTAAGAACTGGAGAATTCCTGTTTATATTAATTCATAAACAAACACATTTTGTTACGTGTTGAGTATTGCTTGTTTTAGATCAATTAATGGTAGTGACTTCAATCACGTTGAAGTTTATATAACCCTAAAGTGGTATTGGTGGTTGCATTTGTTAGAGATTAATTGAGAATTATTATCATATATAACAAGCAATTACCTGAATTGGCTATGATATAAATAGGGTGATTGTCTTCACAGATTAACCCATTCAAATTTCGTATTACCCAATTAGAGGTATATTCTAACTGTAGAAAGCGTTGTGGCTTATCCAAAATAAGAATTGATATCATTTAAACGATAATAATATCGTTTAAGGGTACTTTTGTTTAACCGGAATATTATTTAGTTGAGAGTTAAATAATGCCGGTATAAGGAAAGGATAAAATGGGCAATATTAAATTGGCCATAGTCATAATGCTTAAATCCCTTCTAGCATTCTGCCTCTATGGTTATTCCATTCATGCTGTTGCTGAGCCTGCTGTTACGCAAGTAGGAGAGTCAACAAGACATGAAGTCGAATTAATACGTGACAAAGACTACAAGTGTGTTCAATGCCATAAAGATTCAAAAGAAACGGTATTGGGTTCACATGGTGAAAGTGCACACGCTTTACTTGGTCGTGAAGTGAATTGTACCGACTGTCATAGTTCTATTAGCCCCGATCACCGTGAAGGTGCGCCTGAAGTGGTGAAGTATCGCGCGGCTCAATCACAACCGGGAACCGAAAAGGTATTCCTAGACCCTAGCTTAATTTTAGATGCCAATAGCCAATGTATAGATTGTCACAAACCGGATGATCTGCGCGAAGCGAGTTGGACCCACGATGTTCACGCGCAAAACTTAACGTGTTCAAACTGCCATGATGTTCATGCGACTGAAGCAAAGGTGTTGGGCTTAGATAAAAAGCAAACCATCAAGCTGTGTGTGGATTGCCATTCAGACTTCAACCAGAAGAAAGAAGAGGAGTAATCTATGAGCTGCTCAAGAAGAAACTTTTTAGCAGGCGCTGGTGCCGTTATCTTCACCACTGGTGTTGCAGGAACGGCGGCAGTAACAAGTCGTAAAACATTGGCTAATGTTCAAGAAGATGGTGCCAAGCGTTATGGAATGATTCATGACGAGACCGCTTGTATTGGTTGTACTGCTTGTACAGAAGCGTGCCGCGAAGTGAACAAAGTGCCTGAAGGTGTATCGCGCTTAGAAATTATTAAGAGCGAGCCTCAAGGCGAATATCCGAATGTTGATTACCGTTTTACTCGTAACTCTTGCCAACATTGTGATAACGCGCCTTGTGTGATGGTATGCCCAACAGGCGCGGCCTATAAAGATGAAAAAACTGGCATTGTTGATGTGCATAAAGAGAAGTGTGTCGGTTGTGGTTACTGTTTGTTAGCGTGCCCGTATCAAGTGCGTTTCTTCCACCCAGAGAACAAATCGGCTGATAAATGTAACTTCTGTCGTGATACCAATCTTGCACAAGGGAAGTTGCCTGCTTGTGTCGAATCTTGCCCGACCAAGGCACTAGTATTTGGCGATCTAAATGACCCTAAGAGTGAGATAAACCAGGTGCTTAAATCTGAAGTGGTTTACAGGGATAAAGCTTATCTAGGCACTCAGCCAAAACTCTACAAAGTGCCACACCAAAAAGGGGAGATTTGATTATGAGTGCATGGGACACAGCTTTTCAGTCTGGTACCGTGGTATGGGACTGGATTATAGCTATCTATCTATTTCTCGCGGGGATGTCGGCAGGTGCCGTAATGATCTCCATTTACCTAAAACGTAAGGTCATTGAAGGTGATCCTGCTCATAATGGTGTGCTAAAGGCCACGGCTTTTCTTGCGCCATTTGGGATCATTTCAGGTCTGTTGATCTTGGTCTTCCACCTGACAAAACCGTTATCATTTTGGAAGATCATGATCTTCTATAATCCAACGTCTGTGATGTCGATGGGTGTGATTTTATTTCAAGTATATATGGTGATCTTGTTCCTTTGGATAGGCATTATCTTTCGAGATCAAATAGTCACATTCTTAAACGACCAAGCATGGTTAAAAGGGCGACTCGATTTCGTAGGTAACTGGATTGGCAAATTAGAAGTGTTTGAAAATGCTTTGGAAATCTTCTTAGCTGTTCTTGCTCTGATGCTTGCCGCTTATACCGGATTCTTGTTGTCAGCTTTGAATACCTTCCCACTATTGAATAACCCAGTACTGCCGATTTTGTTCTTGTTCTCGAGTTTATCTTCGGGTGCGGCGGCGTGTATTTTATTTGGTGTGTTGGTCTTTAAAGAATCACCTCATAGCCCGAGTATTTCATGGATCCACGGATTTGAACGCCCGGTAGTAATGTTTGAGTTGTTTGTTCTTATTACTTTCTTTACTGGGCTGGTCTTCGCTGGTGGTCAAAGTGAACAAGCAGTATGGAACGCAATTGGCAGTGGTTTCTGGGCGAGTTGGTTCTGGTACGGCGTCATCGGTGTCGGCATGGTTTTACCGTTGTTGCTGAATGCCGTTACACCAACCTCAATCCGCCATAGCTCGGTGTATATTTTCTCCGTGACTTCGCTAAGCCTAATGGGCGTATTAATGCTGCGAACTTTTGTCCTTTATGCAGGGCAGTTAACGATAGCTTAATTTCGCGCAAGTTTATTAGTGAGCAGATGTCGGATAATAAACATCTGCTTATTAATGAACATGTTTTTAGTAAACATGAGATGCGTGTTCAGATCGGCTCTGCTCTAGCGGAGCCTTATTGAGGTGATATGGTCGGTTCTTTGGGGCTGTTTAGTTTAGTGTTGGTTGCTGTACTCAGTAGCATTATTGGTGTGCATTCGTTTTATCAAATGCTAAACAAACGGACGCAAAATATAAGTTTAATCCGCAGTTTCTCTCTTTCAAGTGCATTGCTTTCTCTCACTTCTGTCGCATTGCTTGGCTATGCTTTTGTCAGTGATGACTTCTCTATTCTCTATGTCGCTGAGCACTCAAATACTCAATTACCCTCATTTTTTAAGCTCGCAGCCGTATGGGCTGGCCATGAAGGTTCCTTGTTATTTTGGGTGCTGACGATCAGCGTCTGGTCTGGCGTGATCGCCTTACAAAAACACTATTCGAATGAATATCAAAGCCGTGTGTTGTGGGTAATGAATCTACTGCTCGCGATATTTGCTTGGTTCACCTTATTCGCATCAAACCCATTTGAAATGAATTCGATTTTGCCGCTAGAAGGGCGTGACCTTAACCCAATGCTGCAAGATGTCGGTCTGATTTTTCACCCTCCATTACTTTATCTTGGCTATGTCGGTTTTTCTGTGGTGTTGGCGTTTGCCGTTGCAGCCTTACTGGTAGATCCAATTGAGTTTGATTGGGTTGCCCATTGTCGCAGTTGGTGTTTGGTTGCTTGGATCTTTTTAACCGCAGGGATCATTCTTGGTTCGTGGTGGGCTTATTACGAATTAGGTTGGGGCGGCTGGTGGTTCTGGGATCCTGTTGAAAATGCCAGCTTGTTGCCGTGGCTTACTTCGACCGCTTTGCTGCACAGCCTAGGCGTTGCAAAGGGCAAACAACAACTACTGAAATGGTCTCTCAGTCTTGCTTTTATTACGTTTTGTTTGAGTATCTTAGGCACCTTTATTGTTCGTTCTGGCGTACTTACATCGGTACACGCTTTTGCTGTGGACCCAACCAAAGGTATCGCACTGCTGCTTATATTGGTTTTGGTACTGGTGAGCTCATTTTCTCTGCTTATCGTTAGAGGGGAGTCTTTTGAATCAAGCCCTATTACCAGCTTCGCCAGTAAGAGCTTTTTGAGTTTAGTCGCGGTACTCATTTTTGTTCTCGCAACAGCCGTGGTCGTTTTCGGCACATTTTATCCAATGGTATTTGAACTGCTTGGACTGGGTAACATATCGGTAGGTGCGCCTTACTTTAATCTATTGATTGCACCTTTGGCGTTGCTTGCGTTGGCCGTCGTAGGCTTAGCCCCTTTGTTGAGTATTAAGCCTCAAGCGTCGAAAGGCGTTATTATGTTGATAGCTCTAGCATCTATTTGTCTCGGGTCCGCCTGTTACGTTTTGCAAGTAGACAAGATTCAAGTGATGGCTCTGATGACATGGTCACTCGCATTTTGGGTTTTACTCACTCACGTTTATGGCTTGGCAGTAACGCACAGTTCCAAGTTCCAACGCAAAGTCTGGGTGATGACCTTTGCCCATGTCGGGGTTGCGGTATTAGCGGTAGGTGCTGCCATGAATAGCTACCACTCGTCTGAGCGCAGTTATAAGTTAAGCCCAGGAGCGGAAGTCGAGTTCATGGATTGGACGCTTGCTCATCGTGATACTGAGCTGTATGTCGCTTCAAATTTTACCGCAGAGAAGGCGATACTCAATCTAGAGTCTGGCGAGCAGAGCTTTCCTATTTCGCCGGAAAGAAGACACTACCAAGTTCGAGTCATGAACATGAGTGAGCCCGCAATGAAGTGGTTCTGGCATGGCGATGTTTATATCACCATGGGAGAGAAAGTAGACTCAACAGGTTATGCATTCCGTGTTCAGTACAAGGCGTATGCACGCTGGATTTGGTTTGGTGGGTTGTTCTCCATTCTCGGCGCTTTACTCTCATTAACTCATCGTAAAAAGAAAACCGTTAAGGCGTCACAGTATGCATACCAGCGTTCGTAACAAGCTCATCACGTTAATTGTCTTGGCATTAGTTATGGTGTTGGGGTTTGCCTTTGCGCTCAATAATAAACAGCAATCGACGATTGTGTCGGAGCAAAAAAGGGCATTTCCAGAATTCATATCTACTGCGTTAGCGAATAGTGAAGGCATCAGTAGTAAACAGGAAATTACGTTGGCTGATGTCACTCAACATCCTTACCAACTGGTCAATGTATGGGCGTCATGGTGCGGTATCTGCAAAACCGAACATGCTTTTTTGCTCAAACTTCATGACAAAGGCATTCCAATTGTTGGGCTCAATTATCGAGATAACTCTGCGGCAGCAATTAATGTGCTATCGAACGACGGCAATCCGTATTCAACGGTGATCAGTGATCCTCAAGGTAAGCTAGCGTTAGAGTTGGGCGTAATTGGCACCCCTGAAACGTATCTGGTCGACGCTGATGGCCAAATCATTAAGAAGTTACTGGGCGTGGTCAATGAATCTGTATGGCAAGAAGAACTTGCGATGTATTTTGATGGTGTGAATCTATGGTGAAGTCTTTAATACAAACACTCGTTATGCTGTCTACGCTTATGGTTATTAGTTTTCCGACTTTGGCGGAAGACTTGTTTACAGCCAGTAATAAGGACACGAGTATTCAAGTTGAACTGTTTGAGTTTGAAAACCCAGAACAGCAGCAGCGCGCTATTACATTGGCAAAAACCCTACGTTGCCCGCAATGTCAGAATCAAAACCTGATTGAGTCGAACTCTCCAATTGCAAAAGACTTACGCCTCGTTGTATTCAATATGGTGAAAGCAGGGAAGAGTAATAATGAAATTACTCAATATATGACGGAAAGGTTCGGTGAATTTGTGCTCTATAAACCAGCAATGAGTGTTTCAAACTTATTACTTTGGCTACTTCCGAGCGTATTATTTCTCGTATTTATATATCTATCAGTAAAAAGTGTTAGAAAGAGCTCATAAAAATTATGTATTACTGTTTACCAATTGACCTGTATTTTGTAACATTAAAGGATTATAAAGGCTAAGCACTGTTATATAAGGATGTATCTGTGGATAACGTAATCTCAAATTTAAAGAAAGAGTTCCATACTCATGTCCGATCTGACAAATGGGCAGAAAAATACAGTGCAAAGTCGAGCATTTCTACGCTTACTCAAGAAGAGTTAACCGAATTAGAGAACGCTTGGGTTCAGCTTGTCATCTGGAAGCAAACTCAAGCAAGTTGATCGTTCTGTAAAAAATCGTAGCCTTAGCCGCAACTGATTAATTTATAACCCCATGTTGGTCATTCCAATGTGGGGTTTTTTGTTACCTGAAAAATTATTGTTATAATATAACAATTAGTGCATGGTCGACCTTGAAAAAAATTGTTAACAGCCTCATAGTGTCTATCATTAGATAGTTAGCTACAAAATATTGCCTAGACATATAATGTAGTGTTGTTAAATACATCGAATTTTCAAGTGAGTATAGCTATGGCGGAAGTGCGTGCCAGAATAGATTTCAAAGTAGGGGTAACAAGCAGTATTGATGCTGAACTTCTGTCTTTTCATGGATTGAAAACAGATAAAGAGCATGTTGCTGTGATATTTAAATCAGCAGACAAGACACAAGACATACCTCTTGTTCGTATGCACTCTGAGTGCCTGACTGGTGATGTTTTCCATTCCTCTCGCTGTGACTGTGGCGAGCAGCTAGACGAAACCATTAGAATTATGGGTGAGACGGGTGGAGTGATTCTTTACTTACGCCAAGAAGGTCGTGGTATTGGTTTATACAATAAAATCGATGCATACCGCCTGCAAAGTGAAGGTATGAACACTTACGAAGCCAATAACCATCTAGGTTTCGGTGATGATTTGCGTGATTTTACTGAAGCGGCAGAAATGCTTCGTGCTTTAGGAACCACAAAAATTCGCCTAGTCACTAACAACCCCAAGAAAATTAATGAGCTGAAATCTTTTGGTATTGAGATTGAAGAAGTGGTGAACACCTCTGCTCATGTTAAGTCGGGTAATGAAAGCTACCTGAAGGCAAAAGTCTCACACGGTAAGCATAATCTGGATATCTGATTAGCCTCTTTGTTGCGCTTAACATAAAAATGTTTAAAGACCTCACATATGTGAGGTTTTTTTGTATTTATCTTGCAATAAAATTGTAAGTTTGTATTATTCCAATCCGTAGTGCAAATGATAATGGTTTGCACTATTACTACGAATAATAATTTAAAGCTCAACAAGGACGCTTCATGACTATTAAATCTTTAGTGACAAAAGCCGTAACTTCGTCACTCCTTTTTGCCTCTGCTTCTTCTTTCGCAGCAGTAACTCAAGATCAAGTTGTAGAACATTACGCAGATATTGCTCATGCCGTGTTTGCAGATTCAGTAATTACAGCAAAAGCGTTGAACTCTTCTATTGATACCTTCTTAGCTTCTCCTTCTGCTGGCAACTTCGAACAAGTAAAACAAGCTTGGCTTGAGTCTCGCGTACCTTACCAACAGTCTGAAGTATTCCGCTTTGGTAACGTTGTTGTTGATGATTGGGAAGGCCAATTAAACGCATGGCCACTAGATGAAGGCCTTATCGATTACGTTTCTTCTGATTACCAATATGAGCTTGGTAACGAAGGCGCAAGCGCAAACATCGTTGCGAACAAAACGTTCCAAATTGGTCAGACAACGGTAGACGCAACCAACATTACTCCAGAACTAATTGCAGATCTCAACGAGATCGGTGGCTCTGAAGCAAACGTAGCATCTGGTTACCATGCGATTGAATTCCTACTTTGGGGCCAAGATTTAAACGGCACAAACAGCGGTGCAGGTGAGCGTGCTTACACTGATTTCGTTGTTGGTGCTGAGTGTACTAACGGCAACTGTGACCGTCGTGGCGCATACCTAAAAGCATCAGCTGAACTACTTATCCAAGATCTAGAGTGGATGGAAAAACAGTGGGCTGAAGGCGAGAAAGGCAACTACCGTCAAGAACTGCTTTCTGAATCTAGCGAAAACGGCCTACGTAAAATGTTATTCGGCATGGGTTCACTGTCTCTTGGTGAGCTTGCTGGTGAGCGTATGAAAGTGGCTTTAGAAGCTAACTCTACTGAAGATGAGCACGATTGCTTCTCTGATAACACGCACAACTCTCACTACTACAACGAGCAAGGTATCTACAACGTTTATACGGGTCTATACAAGCGTGAAGACGGTACTCTGCTTTCAGGTCCTAGCCTGTTTGACCTAGTAGAGCAAAAAGATGAGCAAGCTGCGAAAGAGATCCAAAAGCAGTTTGACTTAGCACGTGCACAAGTTGGCCAGCTTGTTGTTTCTGCAGAGAAAAACAACCAGCATTTCGATCAGCTAATTGCTGCTGACAACGCTTCGGGTAACGCACTAGTAAACAAAACAATTGTTGCGCTAGTGTCTCAAACGGCTGCGATTGAGCGTGCTGCTGGTGTGATTGGCATTGATAGCCTTAACCCAGACACGGCTGATCACGAGTTCTAAGAACCCGAGACGAAAATCATAAAGGGCTCTCATTGAGCCCTTAATTGTTTGTTACTCATGAAAGTTACTCCCACATAAAAACTAAAATCAAAAACACAGCAAGGCAATGTATGAAGTCGTATCTCTCAGCCTCACTATTAACCGCACTGTTTTTCTTAGCTCCATTACATGCCCATGAAACCTACTCAGGTGGCAAAACAACCGTGAAGAAAGAGGGAGCAAACGCTTTTTCTCTTCCTGCTGCCAACCTACCAATGAGCAAACGCTTAGATTTCAGCGTAGGTAACAGCTTCTTTAGAAACCCTTGGGTTCCTGCACCATCATCAACCGATGCACGTGATGGATTGGGCCCATTGTTCAACACCAACGGTTGTCAAAACTGTCACATCAAAGATGGTCGTGGCCACGCGCCAGAAAAAGGCGATGAGAACGCGGTATCCATGCTGGTTCGCTTGAGTATTCTTGCTGAAACACCAGAGCAGAGACAAGCCTTTATTCGCGATGGTGGCATTCCAGAACCGACTTACGGTGGACAGCTACAAGATTTCGCGCTTCAAGGTGTGAAACCAGAGGGTAAAGTGAACATCAGCTACACCGATGTTCCTGTTGAATTCAAAGACGGCACGGTTGTTACTCTGCGTAAACCAACATTAAAAATCACTGAACTCGCGTTTGGTAAAATGCACCCTAAAACAGAATTTTCGGCTCGTGTTGCGCCACCAATGATCGGCCTAGGTCTACTTGAGAGCATCCCACAAGAAACGATTCTTGGCTTCGCGAAGCAACAAGCTGCGGACAGCCAAGGCGTAACAGGCAAAGCCAATTACGTTCTTGATGTTCAAACTAACGAAATGGCGTTGGGTCGATTTGGTTGGAAAGCCGGACAGCCAAACCTAATGCAACAAAATGCAGCAGCATTTAACGGCGATTTGGGCTTAACAAGCAGCTTGTTCCCGAACGAAAACTGCACATCAGCTCAATCAACCTGTGATGATTTTCCAAATGGTGGTGAACCTGAAGTCAGCGATAACATCCTAGATTTTGTTGAGTTCTATTCGCAGCATTTGGCGGTTCCAATTCGTCGTAACGTTGATAAGCCTGCGGTTGTTCAAGGTAAAAAACTGTTTAAAGCTATTGGTTGCCAAAGTTGCCACCAAGCTGAAATTCGCACAGCAGAACGTGAAGGCTTACCTGCGTTGTCTAAACAGCTAATCAGCCCATATACCGATATGTTACTGCACGATATGGGAGAAGGCTTAGCCGACAATCGCCCAGAGTATCTAGCAAACGGTCAAGAGTGGCGCACAACACCTTTATGGGGATTAGGCTATACCAAAGAAGTGAATGGTCACACGTTCTTGCTTCATGATGGTCGTGCGAGAAATGTTATGGAAGCTGTGCTTTGGCATGGCGGTGAAGCAGAAATGGCGAAACAAAACGTTTTAGATCTTAGTAGCAGCGAGCGTGAAGCGCTATTGGCGTTCTTAAACTCGTTATAAGCTGAGTTGAATTCAGTTTAGTTAACGGCTAATGACTTAAGAAAGCCGCTATTCAACCACTTAGCACCGCTGAACTTGTAGCAATACGAGGCCAGCGGTCGTTTCGCATTTAATGAACTCATATAATTAAAAGAAAAATTAGGAAGTAAGGTAACAGCATGACACATAAATTTTTGTTAATGCCTTTGTCGGCATTAATTATGGCAGGCTGCCAATCATCGGGTGAGCAAGCCGCTTCATTTGAGATTAACGGTGTGTCTTATCAAGCAGACACTACAGCCCATATTAGTCGCAGTGTTTATCGACAAGAGTTTGATTCTGCGGTGCTATTCGCGAAGCAATCGAGCGAATTAGAAGCTCTGATGCAAGGTTACTGTGAAACGGATAACGTTGAGTTAGACGCTTTGAAAGATCAATGGCAGATCACAATGAACAGCTGGATGGCACTACAAGGCCAAGAAAGAGGCCCAACAGCAGCGCTTGAAGAGAGCTGGAATGTTCAATTCTGGCCAGACAAAAAGAACACGACGGGTCTTAAGATGCGTCAGTTAACTCAGCAGAACAAAGCTTGGACTCAAGACGAAATCGCGCAGCAGAGTGTGACCGTTCAAGGGCTAGGTGCGTTGGAGTGGTCTCTGTACGACGAGCAATCTCCATTACTGCAAGACAAAGCGTCTGGTTGTCTATCTTCACAAGCGATCGCACAAAACTTGGCAATGAAATCTGCCTCTATTGCTGATGCCTGGCAGGTTAACCCTTGGTTAGCGCTAGACGAGACTCGCTGGGAGTCTGAATACATCGCTTTATTGACCAACCAACTTGATTACAGCATGAAAAAGCTGAGTCGCCCGATGGCGAAAATTGGTCATCCGCGTCCTTACTTCTCAGAATCATGGCGTGCACAAACCTCGATGACTCAACTAAAAGCCAATGTAGCAGCACTTCAGAATTTGTACCTTGCCGGTGGCAATGGCCTAGACGGCTTGTTGAGAGAGAAGGGCTTAAACGACCTAGCTGATCGCGTTGCTGACCAGTTCACATTGACGCTAGATACTTGGCCTACAGACTCAAGCTTGTTTGAGTTATTGCAGAGCAAAGAGGGCTACCGCGAGGTGCTGACTCAATACAACAAACTAGAACGTTTGAAGTACCTGATTCATGAAGAAGTGGCGATAGAGCTGGGCGTGGTAATAGGATTTAATGCTACCGATGGTGACTGATACTACACGAAGAACCTTACTGAAAGCAGCACTTGGGTGTGCTGCTGTGCCTGTGCTGCCGTTCGGATGTGCTAGCCGTTCAGGTGAAAGCGCATCGAATAAACCTCAGTTGATTGGTTGTGCGCTTAATGGTCGAGGCCAGTATTCCGCGGTTGTGGCTGATGAGTATGGCATGCCACTGAGCCAGCTACCTATCCCTGAGCGTGGCCATGGCGTCGCAATCTGCCCAACCTCATCACATGCGGTGGTTTTTGCTCGTCGTCCTGGTGACTATTTTATGGTGTTTGACTACAAAAACGGTCAGCAGATCAAAATGGTGGTGAAAGGTAACAACCGCCACTTCTATGGTCATGGCGTTTACTCATTAGACGGCACACTATTGTATGCCACTGAAGGGAAAACCGACACCAGTCAAGGCGTGATTGGCGTCTACGATGTCGCACAAGGGTATCGTAAGGTCGAAGAATTTACCGGTTTTGGTATTGGCCCTCACGAGGTGATTATCATGCCTGATGGTAATCTTGCTATCGGCGTTGGTGGTGTTCATACTGATGGCAGAACACCGAAAAACTTGGATTCCATGCAGCCTAGTTTGAGCTATGTTTCATCGCAAGGTGAGCTGCTTGATCAGGTTGAATTGTTGGATAAGAAGTTAAGCATTCGACACTTAGCGCATGATGGGGCAGAGACTGTACTTTGTGGCCAGCAATATCGCGGCGAACCGGATGAATATCCTTCACTTTTGGCGATGCACATCAAAGGTGGGCAGTTTGAATCACTGAATGCGGAGCCGGAGCAATGGGCAAGGTTCAATCATTATATTGCGAGTATCGCAGCCTCAGATGATTGGATTATCGCGACCTCGCCAAGAGGGAATTGCTACGGTATTTGGTCTAAAGAAACCAAAGAGTTAGTTGAGCTTTCTGCGCTATCTGATGCCTCTGGTGCCGTGTTACTTGATGGAGAGTTTCGATTAAGCTCTGGGGCGGGAAGTGTGGTTAGTCAGCGCAAGCCTTATGAGAAATCAACTCAGCAATCATCGATCCAATGGGATAACCATTGGAGCTCAATCTGATTCATAAAGCCTCTTAAAAATAACATGCTTACTCCCATTTCTTTGCCATACTTATGGGATGGTTGGTGATGGAGTTAAGCATGTTCGCGAAATACTTCTGTGGGTTATTAGTTTTAGTTTCTGTGCACACATGGAGCTATACGAGTTCTGATGAAGGTCGTTTCTTTCCGGCTGATTCAGAGCTATCTTTCATGCTGATTTATCCCGAACTAACCCAGAGCATTTATCAAGACTCATCTCTCCCTATTCTTTGGGATTCGCCTGAACTTGTTAAGGCATTCGAATTTCAATTGTCGTTGCTCGAACAAGCACAAATGGCACCACTCTTTGAACGACAACTCAAGCAAATCCGTCACTATCAATCCCATGCACAATGGCAAGAGTTGGACATCTTACTCACCGACACCTTTATCTACTATTTAAGCTATGTTGAAAACGCACCATTTGCCGGTAAGGAGTGGTATTTCTCAGGTAAGCTGCATTCCAAATTACCTCCACCGTCCCCCCATATTTTGATGAGACTAAAAAGCAGTGTCGCCAATGATTACTTATTGGAGATGGTGTTGTCTTACGCACCGCCAGTAGGGGATTTTGACCAATTCAAAGCAACCTATTCCGTGTTAGAAACCGCGTCTGAACTCGATATTGAGCGGTACAGACAAAAAGGCTTAAAACGCTTGGGGGATAAGCTTTCAGACAAAGCGATTCTTGTTGAGCGCATTGCGTTGGTCGGCGTGGATACCTCTATGATTGCTGTCGATTTCCCTGTGTTTGATCGAGATCTGCAAGCGGCGATTCAGTCCTTCCAGCGCATGCACGGCCTAACAGCGGATGGGATTATTGGGCCAGACACGATCAAGTGGATCAACATGAGCTTCGATGATCGATTGAGCTCTTTGGCTTTGAATGCAGAGCGTGTTCGCTTGTGGCCAAGGAATAGAGACTCTCTTATAGTAGTCAACGTGCCTAGCTTTGATATGAAGTATTGGGAAGACGGCGAAGAGGTATTTGAGTCTAAGGTCGTCGTGGGAAGAAAATCGCGAAAAACCCCGCTTTTAGAGATAAACCTCGATTCTGTCATTCTAAACCCGACTTGGAATGTGCCATGGAAAATCATGGTCAAAGATATCCTGCCCAAAGTAAAAGCGGACGAAAGCTATTTAGAGACACACAACTTCCAAGTCATTGATGGCTGGCGTACCATGGAAACGGTCGATACCACCGAGATAGATTGGCAGACCATCAATTTCAATTCATTCCCATATCGAATGCGTCAACAGGCGGGTTCGAGTAATGCATTAGGTTTGTACAAGTTCAACACACCTAACAAAAGAGCGATTTATCTGCACGATACGCCAAGTAAAGGCCTGTTTAATGATGACTTCCGTGCTTATAGCTCAGGTTGTATACGTGTCGAACATGCAGAAGAACTTGCTGAGTTATTGTTTGCCACTAAGGTAAGGAAAGTACCGAACCAAAATGATGACCTTGCTCCGAACACTAAGGTTCGCCTCAAAAAGCGAATTCCTGTGCATATCATCTATCAAACCGTGTTGTTTGAAGAAGGGGGCATACAGTACCGTGGCGATATCTACCAATATGATAAAGAGGGTGGTTGATTGAAATGTGTTCAATAAAGGTGATCTTGACTAAAAAATGACAACTAAGCTTCTATTGATAAAATTATAATGTGGATCAATAACTAACCGCGTAAAGGTTACAAATACTAACCTTTTGAGCGCTTTTAGTACGTTGACGCAGCAATTTCCATTATGTATCGTGCATTTTTCGTTCGATCTAATTGGTTTTTTTGCTGTATGTCTCAAAGTTTATTTTCTCGCCGTCAGTTTCTGACTTACGCTGGTGGTACCGCTGTTATCGCCTCAATTACACCTTCTATCGCTTTTGCTTCATACCCGGATCAACCAAGAACGATTAGCATGAATAACCTTCACACCGGTGAAAGATTAGAGACCTGTTATTTCGATGGTACTAACTATGTTGGTGACGAGATGGCACGCCTTAGCAAGCTATGTCGCGATTTCCGCCGCAATGAAATTCATCCAATGGATAAAAACCTGTTTGATCAGATCACTCAGATTCAAAACGTGTTAGGTATTCAAAAAGAAGTCCAGATCATCTCTGGTTACCGTTCTCCAGCGACCAATGAAGCATTGCGCTCAAAGTCGAGTGGCGTGGCGAAGAAGAGTTATCACATGCTTGGTAAAGCGATCGATTTTCGTATCGATGGTGTCGATCTGAAAGAGCTAAGAGACGTAGCCAAAAGCCTGAATGCCGGTGGTGTTGGTTATTATGCACGTAGCAACTTTATCCATATCGATACTGGCCCAGTACGTAGCTGGTAGAGTTAGGTTGAGTTTGCGAGCGAATGCTAGGTACTTGTCAAAGTAGACATCCAATGTCATAGTTTGCCCAAATTTCAGTTTGCCCTCTAAGGTTTGTATATGTCTCTTAAGTATCAAGTTGTACCTGTTACCTCTTTCTCTCAAAACTGCTCAATTGTGTGGTGTGATGAGACAATGGAAGGCATCGTTGTCGATCCGGGCGGTGATGTTCAACAACTAGCTGCGATCATTGAAGAGCTAGGTGTTAAAGTGGTGAACTTGGTACTGACGCACGGTCACTTAGATCATGTTGGTGGTACGGTACCACTTGCTGAGATCTTAAAGGTGAATATTGTTGGTCCACATAAGGCCGATAACTTCTGGCTTCAAGGTCTAGAGAATCAAAGCCAAATGTTTGGATTTCCACTGTGTAAAGCCTTTGAACCAAACACTTGGTTAGAAGAGGGTGACAAAGTCACGTTTGGTAATCAAGTGATCGACGTGATTCACACGCCGGGCCACACTCCAGGCCATGTTGTACTGTTCAGCGAGCAAGCACGTCTAGCGTTTGTGGGTGATGTATTGTTTAACGGCGCAATTGGTCGTACTGACTTCCCACAAGGTGATTTCAATACACTTATCGCTTCAATTAAGACAAAGCTTTGGCCACTAGGCAGTGACGTAACATTCGTTCCGGGTCATGGTCCTGAATCGACATTCGGTCGCGAGCGCGCATCAAACCCGTTCGTAGCAGATGAAATGCCTCTGTACTAATTAAGCCTTTGATTAAAAGACCAGTTGTTCGTGTCGATTGATTGAAAAATGAAGCTTAGCTTTTGTTGTGAAAGCTAAGCTTTTTTATTGCGCGCGAATTTACTGGCAACCCTTAGTCAGAAAGGCGTTCAGCAGCAGCCAAGTAGCGTCGAGCCAGTCCAACAAACTCTTCTCCACTCATATTTAAATCTTGAGTTGATATGAAAATATCATAACCGTGGAAGCCCCTTTGATACTTCATCCTGTTGGCAAGCATCGCCTGTAATCCAGAATAGTCTTTAATCACCGTGCTTTGATTGTTCGTTTCATCAGATGATTCTGAGGTCGTCTGTGTTTGGCTATCGTTGAAGCTTACCTCTTCAGTATTTTTTAACTCTTTATATCGGCTCAGTTCCACACAACCGTTCTCAGTGCAGCGCGTATGGTAATGCGATGAGTCGAGAACCATATCTTCAAAGTTTGACTCTTTACCCGCTTGTTTGGCTCCTAGATACAAAAGTGCTCGTTGGCTGAGTAATAACTCACAGGTGATTTTAGGGCAGATCGAATCGAGGTAGGGCGAGTAATCTTTAACCTTGATACCAATCCAAGGCAAAGGTTGGTGCCAGCCATCTTGTTCATAGGTGCAAAGCCCAATTTTTTGGATGTTGTTCCACTTTAAGACCCAGCCCCCTTTATAAAAATGCTGCTGAAAATGAGTCGGGGTGAGTGTGAACATCACTCGGCTGCGCAGCATCAAATAGTAGCCGGTTCCCAGAAGGGCAATACTGCAAAAAGCACCCACGATCAGTAACTTTGGGTTGTCACTGTAGAGCGCAACGATCAAGCAAATGAAGCCTAAAATAACGGCGAGGATACGGTACGAGCGAGTGAATGAAGGCAAAGAGAAATTAGTAAGGTGACGAGTGTCCATAGGCAACACCAAGTTTTCATATTTTTGTCTGGATGGATAACCAGTGTATATGACCCTGAATTGATAAGTCGATGTTTAAATAATAGACGCTAGTAGACAATATCGGTATTTTTCGTCGACTTTCGACGCTTCACTCTACAAATAGCTCCTGTTTTTTGGTATAAATCGCGCTTCAAATTTTCACCACTGCGAAAAGAGCAGTGAACTGGAGAAATATTCAATGAGACTTGCTCATAAGCGTAAGGTGCAGGCTAAACTGCAGAAACGCACTAAAGCGGCTGTAGTTAAAGCAGTGGCAACGCCGAAAAAAGCGAAGCCTGTCGCAGAGAAAGTTGTAGCAGAAAAAACTGTAGCAGCAAAACCAGCGGTAGAAAAAGCAGTAGCAGCAACTAAAGAAGTTGCAGTAGCACTGACTCCTAAGCAACAACAAGTTCTAGACATCGTTGTTAGCAATGCTGAAGGCATTAACCCTAAAGGTATCGGCCTAGCAGCTGGTCAAGAAGACGCGAAAGCAGCTTCATGGGCAACAGGCGCATTGAAAAAACTTCTTGAAGAAAACCTAGTAGCGAAAGAGCAGCTAGCAGGTAACAAGGTTATCTACAAAGCTATCTAATCCTTTGGGATTCTATTCGCTTCGTTAAGTTTTTAAGCCTCGATTTTCGAGGCTTTTTTGTATTTGTCGGATTATCCTAATCCTAATCCCATATTCACATTCAAACCCAAATTAAAATCAACCCCAGAAGCCTTATTTCCAATTGACTGACCCCTTACGTTTTTAGTCTGTCTTTCGCGAGTCCTATGTTTTAAATCAATAAGCATCAAAGTTGGTTTTCTGATTCTCTGAAATTATGGTTTTCTCGGATTGAGTGCATTTAGGTGCGTATTTGAGGTGTGGTGAGAATAGAGCCTCATCACGAAATGGCAATCAATTGTTAACGGTATTTAATTATTAATACTTAGGTATTTATCAATAAACATTCCTCTAGTGAATAAGGTGATTCCTTTAAAATCGACATCACTTAATCATCTCCTACGTAGTTCTACGTAATCCTTTGGTCTAATACGCAGTTTGTGTACGCCTGTCGTGCGTGCTCTCCCTGATATCTTGTTACCTCATCACGGTGCACTCTTATGTTGAATCATAAAAAATGCTCATAGAAAGAGTGTTAACCCAACAAAGGACGTGAACATGAGTCTCATTTCTAACTCCCTCACACGAGTTTTTAAAAACGTTGCAGTAACCGCTGCGGCTTGTTTAGCTTTGGTCGCTACTGGTGCTACAGCCGCTGATAAGGTTTACCGTTTAAAGCTTGCAGAAACGTGGGGACCAAACTTCCCAGTTTTCGGTGATGCAACTAAGAACATGGCAGCGATGGCTGAGAAGATGTCGAATGGTCGACTTCAAATCAGAATCGATTCAGCAAACAAACACAAAGCCCCTCTTGGCGTTTTTGACATGGTCAAGTCTGGTCAATACGACATGGGTCACTCAGGCTCTTACTACTGGAAAGGTAAAGTTCCAAACACTCTTTACTTCACTTCTATGCCTTTCGGTATGACGCCAGCAGAACAATACGCGTGGTTCTATCACGGTGGTGGTATGGAGTTGATGGAGCAAGTTTACTCTCCACACAACTTGATGTCGTTCCCAGGTGGTAACACAGATATTCAGATGGGTGGTTGGTTTCAAAAAGAGATCAACAGCGTTGAAGATCTACAAGGTCTGAAAATGCGAATCCCAGGCTTTGCCGGCGAGATTCTTGCTGAGCTAGGTGCTAAACCGACGAATATTGCCCCAGGTGAACTTTACACGTCTCTAGAACGTCGCACGATTGATGCACTAGAGTGGGTAGGTCCATCACTTGATCTGCGTATGGGTTTCCACAAAATCGCGCCGTACTACTACACAGGTTGGCATGAGCCGGGCTCAGAGCTTCAATTCCTAGTGAACAAGCGCACTTGGAACAAGCTGCCTGAAGATCTACAAGAAATCTTACGTGTTGCAATGCGTACCGCGGCTTACGACATGTACACACAAGCTACGCACGAAAGTGGTAAGAACTGGGTTTCAATGAAGACTGAGTACCCAGATGTACAAGTGAAAGACTTCCCGCCAGCGGTTATGTCTGCACTGAAAGAAGCGAACGATCGCCTACTTGCTGCACATGCTGAGAAAGATGAATTGGCGAAAGAGATCCAAGCTTCACAAGCAAGTTACCTAGAGCAAGTGCGCTCATGGACGGATATTTCACATAGAGCTTACCTAAATAGCCAAGCGAAATAATCGCCCCTTGTTGAACTGAATCTAAATGAACCCGACGCTTTTCTTATTGAGTATTTAAGAGCGAATAAGCCGAGGGTTCATTTTAAACATAATAATTAAATGCCCAAGAACCCTTTCTACGTCGTGCCTATTGCTAGCTATAAACTGAATCGTTTTTAGTTGGGTTAGCTGTACTGCGCGATGTCTTTTCAAATTCCATGGAGTCGGGAATGCGAAGTCTAATTTATATTGAACGCCTGTTTAATCGTATCGGTGATGCACTGGGATGGCTTTCCAGTATGTTGTTTATTTTACTGATCGCCAACGTCGTGTATGACGTTGTCATGAGATATGCATTCAACGATGTCTCTATCGCCTTCCAAGAGATGGAATGGCATCTGTTCTCTGCCGTTTTCCTATTAGGTGTGCCATATGCCATCAAAGCGGGTGGTCATGTTCGAGTCGACGTCTTCTATGAGCAGTTGAGCTTTAAAGCGCAAGCCATTATTGATCTGTTAGGTACGCTTATCTTCCTACTGCCGTTTTGTTTGTTGGTAGCTTGGTTTGGTATTGATGTGGCCAAAGAGAGCTATGAACTTGGTGAAACCTCAGGCGATCCGGGTGGCCTGCCGTATCGCTGGATCATCAAAGCCATGATCCCGTTGTCATTCTTCTTAATGGCACTCAGTGGCGTAGGTTTGATCCTGCATTCACTGAACAAGATTTTTAATCCGCACCTTATCCATGCAACTAACACGCATGTAAACAATACTCATACAAAGAACAAGTAGAGGCTGAACATGATTGGAATAGTAATGTTTTTCGTAGCCTTGTTTGCACTTTTACTTGGCTTCCCAGTAGCGTTTACCTTTGGTGGTATCGCGTTAATCTTTGGTGTTTGGGCTGAGGGCATCGAAATGTTTGCCTTCATGCCATATCGAATTCAATCAATCATGGAAAACACGGTGCTGATGGCCGTTCCATTGTTTGTTTTCATGGGGCTTGTTCTGCAAAAGACCAAGCTTGCTGAGCAGTTGCTTGAGTCTATGGGGCGATTGTTTGGTGGTGTTCGTGGTGGTATCGCGATTTCAACCGTACTAGTAGGATCACTGCTTGCGGCTTCTACTGGCGTCGTTGGTGCTTCTGTTGTTGCAATGGGACTTATCTCATTGCCGGTAATGCTCAAATACAATTACGATAAAGGCTTAGCCTGCGGCACTATTTGTGCGTCTGGTACGTTAGGGCAAATCATCCCGCCATCTATCGTTTTGATTCTATTAGGCGATGTTCTTGGCGTGCCTGTTGGTGACTTGTTCCAAGCCGCAATTTGGCCGGGCGTGATGTTAGTTGGCGCGTACATCCTTTATATCTTGATATACGCCAAGCTCCACCCTGAAGCGGCTCAACCGATTGAGCGAGATGATTCAATCAGCCGTAAGCAAGAAGTGTTAGATGCACTTAAAGCGATTCTTCCACCTCTCGCGTTAATCATAGTGGTACTGGGTTCAATCTTTGCGGGTGTTGCTACGCCAACAGAGTCTGCTGCTCTCGGTGGTGCAGGTGCGATGGTACTTGCTTTGCTATACGGTCAATTTAGTTGGTCGATGGTGTATGACGCGTCTAAAGAGACGGTGAAAGTCACGGCGATGGTATTCGCTATCTTGTTGGGTGCAACAGCGTTCTCGATGGCGTTTACCTACACGGGTGGTGACTATCTGGTTGAAGAGTGGATGCTACAACTGCCAGGTGAGAAATGGGGCTTCCTGATCATTACTATGTTGGTGATTTTGATTTTGGGTTTCTTTATCGACTTCGTAGAGATCTGTTTCATCATCGTGCCGATCATTGCGCCAGTTGCTGAACTGATGGGCATCAACATGACATGGTTCGCTATCCTTATCGCGATGAACCTACAAACCTCTTTCTTAACGCCGCCATTTGGTTTTAGTCTGTTCTATTTAAAAGGGGTAGCACCAAAAGGCGTGACGACGAAGGACATCTATCGTGGCGTGATGCCGTTCATTCTGATTCAAATCCTCGTACTTGGATCACTTCTCGCTTTCCCTTCTTTCTATGGAATGTGAGTGAAGCCTAGAATGTGAATGATATGTTTCAACGACTATCTATAAATTGATAAAGTAAAACGGCTTATTGATGTTCAGTAAGCCGTTTTTTGTGAGGGAAAGGAATGCCTCTAAAAGCCAAGCTGATTTTGCTGACGCTGCTCCCGTTGCTGCTCGTAACGGCGAGTATCAGCTGGATCTCGTTACATCAAACCAAGACATTGGGTGATAAAGAAGTTGAGATCTTTAGAGATAGCCTAATCAAGTCGCGCGAAAACGCCCTCAAAGACACGGTTGACCTTGCGTTCGATGCCATAGAACACATTTATAACGATCCAAATATCCAAGAAGCTCAAGCCAAAAAAGAAGTTCGAACCATATTGTCTAAACTTAGATATGGCTCTGATGGGTATTTCTTCGCCTATGATCGCCACGGGACCAACTTGGTTCATCCAATACAGCCAGAGTTGATAGGTCAAAACCTACTGCAACTGCAAGATGAGGATGGCGACTTTCTGATAGAAGCTCTGTTAAGAGAGGCGCAAACCGGAGGTGGTTTTCACCAATATTTGTGGCAAAAGCCTTCGACGGGTGAGGTGGTGTCTAAGTTGAGCTACGCCGCTTGGCTAGAGCGTTGGGACTGGATGATTGGCACCGGTTTGTATATCGAAGATGTGCATCAAGAAGTGGCTTCGATGCAGGCTGCAATAAACAAGAACATTGAAACCACGTTCTTTTCGATTGTGGTGATTTTGAGCGTGACGGTCGCCGTTATTATCGTGCTTACCTTAGCCATCAACATGCATGAACATCGCATTGCCGATAACAATTTGAAGGAACTGGCACATAAAACGGTGATGTTTCAAGAGGACGAGAAGAAGCACTTAGCGCGTGAGTTACATGATGGTATTAATCAATTATTAGTGTCGAGTCGTTGCCACTTAGAGCTACTCGGTAATAAGTTACAAAGTGAAGACCTTAAAGCACATTTGAATAAGTCACAGCACTCACTGATGCGAGCGATTGAAGAGGTGAGGCACATTTCACATCAACTTCGCCCAAGTTCACTGGATGACATAGGCTTAGAAGCGGCATTGTCTTCGTTGTTATTAGATTTTCAGGCGCACTCCGGCATTGAGGTGGAAACTTTATTTAGCACTCAACCGGGTAAGTTAAAATCAGAAGCCGCAACGACCTTGTATCGAGTGGTACAAGAGTCCCTGAATAACATAGAGAAACACGCACAAGCGACCAAAGTAACGGTTATCGCCCAGCAAATTGGTAACGTGTTGCAACTGCTTATCCAAGATAATGGTGTCGGTTTCAATACCTATAAAGCGATGGAAAAGCGAGGGATCGGGCTGCGTAACATGAGAGAGCGAGTGGAGTTCATTGGCGGTGATTTTGAGTTGATGAGTGAGATTGGTTTCGGAACGGAAATTACGGTGTTACTGACACTAGAAGGATTAGTGAATGAGTGAAGTTATTCGAGTTGTGATTGCTGACGATCACCAAGTCGTACTGGATGGCTTTATGGCGAGATTAGAACTCGAGCCTGATATTAGCGTGATAGGCACAGCCAGTAATGGATTAGAAGCGGTTGAGACAGTGAAAACGCTGCGCCCTGATGTGGTGTTGATGGATATCAGCATGCCCATCATGAATGGTATTGATGCGACCCACCTGATTAAAGAAGAAGACCCTGAAGCCAAGGTGTTGATGCTGACCATGCATAACAACCGTGAATACATTATGAAGGTGATGCAGTCGGGTGCGGTCGGCTATATGTTGAAAGAGATTTCGGCTGAAAAAATGGTGCAGGCAATCAAAACGGTCAATCAAGGCTCAACCTATTTCTGTGAAAAAGTAACGCAGAATTTGTTTACTCAGCCGATTACTCCGACGCCATCTGTGAAGAATCCATTGAGCAGACGTGAAGAGGCTGTGCTGAAATTAGTCGCAAAAGGGGAGAGCAGTAAAGAGGTCGCGAAGGCACTGAATATCAGCTATCGAACGGTCGAAACCCATAGACAGAATATTAAGCATAAGCTGGACATTCACTCTACAGCAGAGCTTGCTAAATACGCAGTCAGCTCCGGGCTTGTGGACTAATCTTACGCTAAATTACATTAAATGTGTAATTTAATTACTAAATGTGCAATTTAGGCCTCCTTTATGGAGGTTTTTTTAGTATTTTTGCGACAGGTTGATATTCTTCATTTCGAAATTTAAGCGCCGAATGCAATGTTGCAAACAGTGCGCTGCAAATTAGAGAGGAAGCATGGAGCCTGTAAAAGATAGGTATAGTATTGAAAATACCGATTATACAGTAGGACAAGATAACGTTCAGAAATGGGGTTTTGATGTTCATAACCCAGTATTTGGAATCAGTGCAGGGGCGATCATTATCTTCCTGTTGGCACTTCTAGTCTCAGACCCTGAAACCGCAAAAGCGGCGCTTGATGGAATCAAATGGAAAGTCATCGGTAACTTCGATGGTTTCTTCATGTGGGCAGCAAACATCTTCGTTATCTTCTGTTTTGCCCTCATTGTCTCCCCGTATGGCAAGATACGTATTGGTGGCAATGATGCCAAAGCAGAGCACTCAAACCTATCTTGGATGTCGATGTTATTCGCCGCGGGAATGGGTATTGGCCTAATGTTCTGGGGTGTTGCTGAACCAGTGGCTTACTTCACTGGCTGGTATGAAACGCCATTAGGTGTTGAAGCTTACTCTCCTGAAGCGGCGAAGTTAGCGCTCGGCGCGACCATCTACAACTGGGGTCTTCACGGTTGGGCGATTTACGCTGTTGTTGCTTTGGCGCTTGCTTTCTTCACCTTCAATAAAGGTTTACCTCTATCAATCCGCTCTATTTTCTACCCTATCTTAGGTGATAGAACTTGGGGTTGGTTTGGTCATATTGTTGATATCGTTGCTGTGCTTGCAACACTGTTTGGTCTTGCAACTTCATTGGGTTTAGGTGCTCAACAAGCAACAAGTGGTATTAACCATGTATTTGGTACCGATGGCGGTATTGGCATGCAACTGGGTGTTATCGCAGTGGTCACTTTCTTAGCAACAATGTCCGTTGTTCGTGGCATCAATGGTGGCGTAAAAGTACTAAGTAACGTCAACATGCTGGTTGCTTTGGGCTTGCTTATCTTCGTAACCATCGCTGGTGGCATGGCGGGTATTAAAGCTATCCCAACCGCTCTAATGGGCTACATTGAAAACTTCATTCCTTTAAGTAATCCTCATGGTCGTGATGATGAAACGTGGATGCAAGGTTGGACGGTATTCTACTGGGCGTGGTGGATGTCTTGGTCTCCATTCGTAGGCATGTTCATCGCTCGTATCTCTAAAGGTCGTACGATTCGTGAATTCATCGTTGCTGTATTGTTCATCCCAACGACAGTAATCATCATCTGGATGGCTATTTTTGGTGGTATCGCGATTGATCAAGTGGCGAACAAGGTGGGTGAGATTGGTGTGAATGGTCTGCAAGATATTACACTTTCTCTTTTCCATACTTACGATGCACTGCCAATGAGCTCTGTGCTTTCAGTGGTATCGATTGGGTTGATTATGGTGTTCTTTATCACCTCGTCTGATTCAGGTTCATTGGTTATCGATAGTATTACCTCTGGCGGTAAAGTCGATGCCCCTGTTCCACAACGCGTATTTTGGGCGTTGATGGGCGGTGCGATTGCAGCGGTTCTATTGTGGGTTGGTGGTACGGAATCTATTCAAGCATTACAAGCTGGAACGGTATCAATGGCGCTACCATTTGCCTTCATATTATTGCTTATGTGCCTAAGCTTATTGTTAGGTTTACGAACTGAAAATCAATTGGTTAAGCATCAAAATGCTTTGAGTTAAAAGTATTTTTGATAAAAAGGTCGGCATAGTCGGCCTTTTTTTCGTCATAAACTTGAGTAATTACGTGAATTTTGTTTGTAATTTCATCGAACCGATTCTGGTTTACTGAAAACAACAAGTTAACCTGCTAAACTTCAGACATCCAAGTATTTGAATTATTGTGACAACAACTTGTACTACTTGGATTGTATGTTCGAGTTTGTAATTAAGTCGCAGGTAAGTAAGGGATACGAGGTCAATAGACCCTATTAGTATTCCGTAGAGAGGGATAATGACTAAAGGTATAGATAAATACAGTATCGACAGTACGGATTACACTGTTGGTCAAGATAACGTCCAAAAATGGGGTTTTGATGTTCATAACCCAGTATTTGGTATCAGTGCGGGACTTATCGCCTTATTCTTGATCGGTGTTCTACTTACAGATACCGCTTCAGCAAAGGCAGCACTAGATGGTGTTAAATGGCAAATTATCAATTCATTTGATTGGCTGTTCATCTGGTCCGGTAACATTTTCGTTATTTTTTGCTTGGGCTTGATTGTTTCTCCATTTGGTAAAATCCGCCTAGGTGGCGTTGATGCAACCGCTGATTACTCATTCATGTCTTGGTTGTCCATGCTGTTCGCTGCAGGTATGGGTATCGGTTTGATGTTCTGGAGTGTGGCGGAGCCAGCTGCTTACTACACAGGTTGGTATGAAACGCCGTTAGGTGTTGAAGCGAATACACCAGAAGCGGCTAAGCTAGCACTAGGTGCAACCATGTATCACTGGGGACTGCACCCTTGGGCGATTTATGGTGTAGTGGCATTGTCACTTGCTTTCTTCTCTTACAACAAGGGATTACCTCTTTCAATTCGTTCTATCTTTTACCCAATCTTAGGTGATAGAGCTTGGGGCTGGGCAGGTCACATTGTTGATATTCTTGCAGTTCTTGCAACCCTATTCGGTTTGGCGACATCGCTTGGCCTAGGTGCACAACAAGCGGCAAGTGGTATTCAGCATGTATTCGGTATTGAAGCGGGCTTAGGGCTGCAAGTCATTGTCATTACAGTGGTGACTTTATTAGCGGTTGTCTCCGTACTTCGTGGTATTGATGGTGGCGTTAAAGTTATCAGTAATATCAATATGCTAGTAGCTTTCTTACTGCTGATCTTAGTTGCGCTAATCGGTTATGCAGTGACGCTGGGTTCAATCCCAACAACATTGATGGCATATATCGAAAACATCATTCCGCTGAGTAACCCTCACGGCCGTGAAGATGAAGCTTGGCTACACGGTTGGACGGTATTCTACTGGGCTTGGTGGATCTCATGGTCACCATTCGTAGGTATGTTTATCGCTCGTGTTTCTAAAGGTCGTACGGTTCGTGAGTTCATCACAGCAGTACTGATTGTACCGACTACCGTGACTATCATTTGGATGTCAGTGTTTGGTGGTATGGCGATTGACCAAATCGTGAATAACATTGGTATTCTTGGTCAAGAAGGTTTAACCGATGTATCGCTAGCGATGTTCCAAATGTTTGATGTATTACCATTTGGTACTCTGCTTTCAATCATTGCGGTTGTATTGGTTTTAGTCTTCTTCATTACATCGTCTGACTCAGGCTCTCTAGTAATCGATAGCATCACCGCGGGTGGTAAAGTTGATACGCCTGTGCCTCAACGTGTGTTCTGGGCGTTCCTTGAAGGTGCGATTGCTGTCGCTCTATTGTGGGTTGGTGGTACTGAAGCAGTACAAGCTCTGCAAGCGGGTGCAATCTCGACGGCATTGCCATTCACCATCATTCTATTACTGATGTGTGTGAGCTTGCTAATGGGTATGCGTACAGAAAAACGCTAGGCTTTCTAAGCTAAAATCTACTGCAATTTATACGCAGTAGAGCGGTAAATAATATGAAGGCAGAAGAGGAAACTCTTCTGCCTTTTTGTTTTTTTACCGTACTAAATCTGACATTATTTCTAATAATCACATAGTAAATAGCGCCTTAAATTTGGCGACAAGCCAAGGAATTGACATTAGGTAAGCTTATGGTTTGCTTAAAATTATATTCCGATATTAAATTGTGAAATCGCTCGAATTTAATACTGATATTGGGTAGTATGCGCGGGATTTCCCACCACTCGTGAAACTTTGACATGAAACTAACACTAAAGCAGAAGTTGATAGGTGCTAGCCTATCTGCTGTTGTCGTTATGGCTACAGCGTTGACTTGGTTGTCAGCAAACCAATTATTTGAACAGACTCGTAATGGCGTATACCTACGAGCTGAAAGCGTATCTGAAGCAGCATCTGAAGGTATTAAGAACTGGATTGATATCCGTACCGATATCGCATCAGCATTTAATGAGTTTTCACGAGAAAGTGATGTTGTTCCTTTCCTCAAGCAAGCTCGTGTAGCGGGTGGCTTTGACGATATCTTTTTAGGTACTCCAGAAGGCGGGATGTACCGTTCACACCCTGAACGTAATCGTGCAGATTACGATCCTCGTCAACGTCCTTGGTACCAAGAAGCAAACGCTGCAGGTAAGCAAATCATCACCACTGCTTACCAAGATGCGATTACTAAAGCGCTTCTAGTAACGATTGCAGAACCGGTTCGCCACAACGGCCAACTTGTTGGTGTTGTTGGTGCAGACGTACTTATTGACCAATTGGTTAACGATGTAATCAGTCTTGATGTTGGTGACAATGCATACGCAATGCTAATTGATGCCTCTGACGGCACATTCCTAGCTCACCCAGATTCAGCATTAAGCTTGAAGCCGGTAAGCCAACTTTCTAATGACATCTCTATGCCTATTATCGAGAACGCAGTGCGTACGGGTAGTATCGAGATCATCAAAGAGCGCGGTGCTGAGAAGCTGCTTTACTTCACGAAGGTACCTAACAGTAACTGGATCTTCGCGGTTCAGATGGACAAAGCAACAGAAGAAGCGAACCACTCAACGCTACTTACTCAGCTGATCATCACTGCTGTAATTATCACGCTAATTGTAATCGTACTTGTGTCTTGGTTAGTGAGCTTCCTATTCCGCGACCTAAACCGTGTTTCAGCTGCTCTTGAAGAAATTGCTTCAGGTGAGGGCGACCTTACTCAACGTCTTGAGCCTAAGAGCGACGACGAAATTGGTCAGCTTGCTGCAAACTTCAACCGTTTTGTGGGCAATATGCACACCATGGTGATCAAGCTAAGCGAAGTATCTGCTGCGCTGGGCAACCAAGCACGTCAAACGGCTTCTCAAGCTGAAGAACGTAGTGCTCGTATCCAAATGCAACAAGACGAGATCAACATGGTAGCAACAGCCGTTAACGAAATGGCTGCAGCAACACAAGAAATCGCAGGTAACGCAGACCACACAGCTCAGAACTCATCTGAAGCGGTTGGTGCGTGTGAGCACGGTACTGGTCAGGTGACACAGACGCAAAGCTCTATCCAAAACCTTGCTCAAGAAGTTCAAATTGCAACGAACGTGATTCTAGAACTTGAAGAGCACGGCAACAGCATCAACGCTATCCTGTCTAACATTCAAGGTATCGCTGAACAAACGAACCTACTTGCACTTAACGCCGCTATTGAAGCAGCGCGTGCCGGTGAGCAAGGTCGTGGTTTCGCGGTAGTAGCGGATGAAGTTCGTGTTCTGAGCCAACGTACACACGGTTCAACGCAAGAAATTCAACAAACGATTGAGTTGCTGCAAGGTACAACAGGCAAAGCGGTTAACATCATGAACGATAGCCGTACTCTTGCTGAAACCAGTGTTGATGACGCGAACTCAGCGGCTGCAAGCCTGACGCAAATCCATGCTGCTGTTGAACGCATCAGCGACATGGCAACACAGATTGCTTCAGCTGCAGAAGAGCAAGCGTCAGTAACGTCTGAGATCACTCGTAACACTGAGGGAATCCGTGACGTATCTAACGAGCTAGCGGACGAAGCACACCAAGCTGCAGAGCAAGCTGCGCAGCTTTCTGAACTGTCTCACGAGCTAGAAAGCGAAATCAGCCGCTTCAAGCTGTAAGCGCTTAGCGAACAGTGATTAATTTGGTCCCTAAAACGTACTAAGTTAATCCGCGAGAACGTTATTTAAAAGCCGAATGTGAATACCACATTCGGCTTTTTTGTGCGTGCTAGTCAGAGTTATGAACCCCAGCTAGTTGTTCGGGTAACCTGGGAACTTAGCTTTAAGAGCCGCACGAGTAGGGAAGTACTGCTCCATAAATGTAACCATCGCAGGGTCATTAGCTTGTAGCTCTGTGAAAGTTGCAGAACTTAATTCTTGGGCGCTGTAACCCTTATAGTTCAGGTCGTAGTAGGCATAAAGAGAGTAGGCTAGGTACTCTTGGTCGTATGACTCAGCGTCTAAATCAGCTTCGACAATCGTTGAGTCTTTACCGTTAGGAAAGTAAGAGCCTGCAAGAATCGCTTTTTCATTGAGCTCATCGAGTTCTTTTTGCATTATTCCCCATTTCGATGAAGATGATTGTACCGCTAAGTTCATCACACCGTAATCGTGAACAAAGTGAATAATCTCTTCGAACGCAGCGTCTCTTTGAGTCACTAAGTCAGGCTTGTTTTCGCCAGTCGATGTGTCAGTTGTTTCTGTCGCAAACAGATCTTGGAAACGGTAATGTTCATCTAAGAAGTCACCTCCATCTCTGTCAGACCACTCATCATCGTAAAAGAATCCCATGGTAGCTTTACTGTCGTAAATAGCCTTAGTTACTTCTGCTGGGAAGCTATCTAGGTAGTACTGCATGATGTTCTTAACGTGAGCGACTTTTGCTGCACCGTTATTTTTTGACTGGTCTTCAATCAACAGTGGAATCTTATAACCGTGTGCTTCTACGCATGTGCGTTGCTTGATGCCATTGGCGAGCAAATCACCTGTGGTATTTGTGATAACAGAACAGTCGTTAGTTGGTACACGAGCGAACACCTCAGAATTACTTTGAGCGAAGTACGGTACAAATTGAATGCCATTACTTAAAGTGTTACCGACACGAACATAAAGGTTCATAGGTCTCATTTGGTCGATATTAAATTTGATGCCACTGTTATCAATAATGAACTGCTTATTGATAGTCACTGTATCCGCTTTTTTCCATCGAATGACGTTGTTTATGTTGTTTTCGACCTCTGCGATAGCAAGCATTTCAGGTGTCGTTGTTGAGTTAAAGTTTTCGTAGTAAATATCGAAGTTTTCAACGCTAAACGTTTTTCCTGCAGAGTTTGTTGCCGTTACTGAAAAGGTAATATCAGCATCGTTTTGGGTTTTGTAATTGCGCTCAGGAATACCGTGAACTTGCGCGAAATTACCACTCGCTTTTTGTGTATTACCATACTGAGTAATATCAATGTTCACGTTTTTGTCTGTACCCGCAGCAATCGATTTTACGCTGAATTGCAGTGAGTAATTACTTCCTAAGTTAACCACTGAGCTAGCGCTTGATGCGTCGATGACATTCTTTGATGCGTTGGTGTTATTACCGTCGTTGCTTCCGCCACAAGCGGTAAGCATCGCTGTAAAAACAAGAGTTGGAATAGTGAGTTTGTGTACCATAGGAGACCACGTTATCTGCAAGCTATAAAGCCTGCATGTTACAAGAAATGGCGTTTGCTCTTGGTAAGCTATTGTAAGTTGTGTATTGATTGTACTTACAAATGGTTGGGATGTTATTTCTTAGGGTTATCATTCGGCAGCTGCTCGATACTCGAATCACAGACAATAAAAAAGCCCGAGCATGGACTCGGGCTTTGAATGGTTTTTTTATAACTTATGAAGGAGCTAGATTGCCTGGCGAAGTTGGAAGTAACGTCCTTCTTCGTTTAACAGCTTCTCATGGGAGCCATGTTCAACAATCTCGCCTTGTTCAATCAGAACAATCGAATCCATAGATTCCAGACCAATCAAACGGTGCGTAATGAAGATAACCGTCTTGCCTTCAAAATGCTTCTCAAACAGTGCCATGATGCTCTGTTCAGTTTGCTTATCTAAGCCTTCTGTTGGCTCATCGAGAAGCAGAATAGGGGCATCATGAAGAATCGCACGTGCGATACCAATACGGCGCTTCTCACCACCAGACAGTTGACGACCACCGTCACCTAACCAACTATCAAGCGCGTTATTCTCAAGCAGCTTTTCTAGGCCAACGTCTTTAAGGATGTTAGCTAGGTGATCATCATTAGCGTCTGGTTTTGCAATCAACAAGTTGTCGCGTAACGTGCCGTTTAAGATGTCTACACGCTGGCTTACCACACTGATTGATTCACGCAGTTGTGACTCGTTCCATTGTGTCAGCTCAATGCCTGCGATAGAGATGTAACCCTTTTTAGGATCCCAGTAGCGAGTTAGCAGCTGAATCAGTGTCGACTTACCTGAACCCGTTTGACCGACAATCGCTACTTTGTTGGTTGCCGGAATCGTTAGGTCAACAGCGTTCAGAACGCTGCGCTCAGAGTCAGGATAGTTGAACGTCACGTTTGAGAACGTAATATCAAGCGGCTTGTTGATGTCCAGTTTCTCTTCCGCGAACTGAACTTCAGGCTCTGACAGAATGACTTCATTCAAGCGACGCGCTGAAGACAGAGTTTGACCTAAATGCTGGAATGCGCCTGCGATTGGCATTAACAATTCAAAACTTGCCATAGTTGCGAACGCCATTAGCGCGATGAACGGGTCTGGTGCATTGCCACCCACGCCATCAGCCGCAAGCCAAAGCATTAGAACCAGCGTTAAACCGTTGAACAGCATTAGCGCAGCTGAAGCCATACCGGTTAGGTTAGCGTTTACAAACTGGTTCGCCATCAGCTTGTGTTGGGTTTCTAGAATCGCATTACGGTAACGCTCTTCCGCACCAAACAGAGTCAGTTCGCTGTAGCCTTCAATCCAATCTAGTGTCGTTACACGAAGGTCTGCTTTGTTTTGTGTAAGCTCGCCACCGTTACGTTTACCCAGCTTGTAGAACAAGATAGGCCAAACCAACAGCATGATCAGAAGGATAGAACCTAAGATCAGGCCTAGCGAGGTATCAAACCACATCAAGAACAGCGTCAGGAAGAAGATACCCAATACACCAACCGTCACAGGGCTTACTAAGCGCAAGTAAACGTGGTCCATTGCGTCGACATCAGCAACCAAGCGGTTAAGTAGGTCAGCGTCACGAAGGTTTGAAATACGACCTGGGATCAGCGGAGCCAGCTTCTTGAAGAAGAAGATACGCAGATCAGTTAACAGTTTGAATGTTGCATTGTGGCTGACAACACGTTCACCCCAGCGACCCGCAGTACGGCTCATCGCCAAACCACGCACACCACCACCCGGTAGCATGTAGTTGAAGGTTTCACGCGCAATCGTAAGGCCAGCAACCGCAGAAGCTGAAATAAACCAGCCTGATAGCGTTAACAAGCCGATAGAAGCCGATAGAGTAGCAAAAGCCAATAGCATGCCTAGCGATAGGCCAAACCAATGCTTTTTATAGAGTTTCAGGTAAGGCAGTAAATCACGCATCTAAATTACCCTTATTATCTTGTTGAGCTAAGTTCGCGTTTAGCATCTCTTCGAATAAACCACCCGCAGTTGAAAGCTGAGAGTAATGACCTTGTTCCACAAGACCACCATCGCGCATAACCAGAATGTTATCGACCGATTGAAGAGGAGCAAGTTGGTGCGTCACAAGCAGGGCTGTGCGGCTTTCGATATTGCTATTAATGCCTTTCATCACTAACTGCTCACTGCGAGTATCTAGGCTGGCAGTGGGTTCATCGAGCAACCAGAATTGGCCGTCTTGAATCATTGCGCGAGCGAGTGCCAAACGTTGAGATTGACCAACAGACAGGCCACCTGAGCGATCAGAAATCATGTAATCTAAACCATGCTCGTTTACGAATTCGTTAGCAAATGATTGCTCAAGCGCGTTTTGGACAACTTGGTCAGTGATATCATGTTTACCTAGAGTGACGTTGTCACGAATGCTGCCGTGCAACAACAATGGGTTTTGACCAACCCAACTAATCGTTTTACGCCAAGAGGCTAAGTCGAGGTCACGTAATTCAACACCATTGATTTTCAAGCTTCCTTCATAAGGCATGAAACCAAGAATCGCATTGATCAAACTTGTTTTACCCGCACCACTTGGGCCAACTAACGCAGTTGACTGGCGAGTGTTCAGTGCAAACGAGATAGGGCCAACCAATTGAACACCTTCAGGGCTTAACACTTTGAGATCTTGAGCTTCAATATTGATGCCTTGAGCTGGATCGAGTTGAGTGTCGCCTGATTTAACCTTAGTGATGTCGGTTTCTAGAAACTCGACAATACTCTCAGCCGCGCCTACAGCTTGTTGCTTCGCGTGGTAGAACGTACCTAAGTCACGCAGAGGCTGGTAAAACTCTGGCGCTAAGATAAGGATAAACAAACCAGCGAATAGCGTAATGCCTGCACCGTAATGACCGAAGTTAAGCTCACCAATGTAGGTGAAACCAAAGTAAACTGCCGTCATCGCAATAGAGATAGACGTGAAGAATTCAAGCACAGCAGAAGACAAGAAAGCGATCTTCAATACATCCATAGTACGCGTTCTGAACACTTCAGATGCACCTTTAAGTACTTCTGTTTCAGCGCTAGTACGGTCGAAAAGACGGATGGTTGTCATTGATTGCAAACGGTCGTAAAAGTGACCTGAAAGACGCTGCAGCGCTTTGAAGTTTTTACGGTTTGCATCAGCCGCTTTCATACCAACAAGTGCCATGAACATCGGCACCAGTGGAGCAGTAATCAAGAAGATCAGTCCTGCTGCCCAGTTTACTGGGAACACCACAACCAAAATAATGAATGGAATCATTACCGACAGAGACATCTGAGGCAGGTAACGAGAGAAGAAATCTTGCATGTCTTCTACTTGTTCTAACAACAGCGTTGCCCACGTACCGGCAGGTTTGCCTTTAATGTAAGCAGGGCCTAACTCGCGTAACTTATCAAGGATGAGTTGCCTGATGTAGACACGGATCTGTTCACCACAGCGATAACCTGCGATTTCACGTCCCCATGTACAGCCCGCACGGCCAACGACCGATAATGCCAAGCCTGCGAAATGACCAACCAGTTCAGATTTATCGACATTCTCGATGATCAGTTGGTGAAGAATAGAGGCGAGAAGAGCTGCTTGAGCAATTAAAAACACGCTTGAAAGTACGCCAAGGCTAATCGCAATCATAAGCCAGCGTTTCGCTAACTTACTCTGTTGCTTAAGCCACTTGTTCAAGCTGCGTTGTTTTTTCTTATCCATTATGAAGGCTTAATGATAATTATTATTTGTTGAGGGCGGCTAGTATACAAAAGAAAGCCCAGTGGATATACCACTGGGCTCTAGGGATTTACAACAAAATGTGATGACGCCCTGCATCTACTAAGGCGAGAGCACCGATAATCAAATCCGCAATCTCAGATTTACTTATCGTTAAGGCCATCTAGGAAGCGTTCAGCATCCAGAGCAGCCATACAACCCGTGCCAGCAGAAGTGATTGCTTGGCGGTAGTTGTGGTCCATTACATCACCTGCAGCGAATACGCCTGGGATGCTGGTTTGTGTCGCGTTACCTTCAAGACCAGACTGAACGATGATGTAATCGTCTTTCATATCCACTTGGCCTTTGAAGATTTCAGTGTTCGGTTGGTGACCGATAGCGATGAACGCGCCCATTACGTCGATATCTTCTGTCTTGTCAGACTGAGTATCTTTAATACGAACGCCCGTTACGCCCATATCGTCACCTAGAACTTCGTCTAGCGTGCGATCAGTGTGAAGAACAATGTTGCCGTTCTCTACTTTGTCCATTAAACGTTTCACAAGAATCTTTTCAGCGCGGAACGTATCACGACGGTGAATTAGGTGAACTTCAGACGCGATGTTCGATAGGTAAAGTGCTTCTTCAACCGCTGTGTTACCACCACCCACAACCGCTACTTTCTGGTTGCGGTAGAAGAAACCATCACATGTAGCACAAGCAGAAACGCCGCGGCCTTTGAATGCTTCTTCAGACTCTAAACCTAGGTATTTAGCTGATGCACCTGTTGAGATGATCAACGCATCACACGTGTACTCGCCAGAATCGCCTTTAAGACGGAAAGGGCGGTTTGATAGGTCGACTTCGTTAATGTGGTCGAACAGGATCTCTGTTTCAAAGCGCTCTGCGTGCTCTTTCATGCGATCCATTAGAGCTGGGCCCGTTAAACCTTCAGCATCACCCGGCCAGTTTTCCACTTCTGTAGTGGTTGTAAGCTGACCACCTTGCTGCATACCCGTAACAAGTACTGGGTTTAGGTTTGCACGAGCAGCGTAAACTGCAGCTGTATAGCCAGCAGGGCCAGAACCAAGAATCAATAAATTACAGTGCTTTACGTCGCTCATGAGGACTCCGAAATTGAAATTGTTTTTATTTATAATCGCTTAGGATTGTATGGAAAATATGGAGGCAATAAAAGTGTAAACAAGGGCTGAAGTGTAATTAATCGTTATAGGTTAGAACTTAATCGAGACAAACGTTTTCGTGGCTTAAAGATCGGCGAAACCATCATCTTCTTCAAGGATTGTTGCTGCCGACTTTTTGGTTTCTAACGACCATATCAAAATACGCTAAAATAACTGTATATAAAAACAGTATTTAATTATAAGATTACACGCAACGTTTGGTAGGCAAAGTTAGAAAGATGAGGAACGAGCAATGAACTTACTCCCAACAGGCACACAGCTAGGTAAATTGGAACTACTGGAAGTATATCAAGACGTCTTAGGGCCGAAGTGTTTCTCGGTTAAGAATGAAAATACCCAAAGGTTTATGGTGTATTGGAGTGGGGACTCCGACAACGGCCAGTGCATTAAGTGGGCTTACATTCCGGTAACCAAACCATTGCTGGCCAGTTTGCTGAACAAAGAAGTGAGCTTTCACGATGCGTTCCACCGTTCAGACAAGCTTTACCTAGCGACTATCTATACAAACGAAGTAGGGAAGCCCGCGAAAGTCGAACTGCTAAACACAACAAACAAGCACTTAGTCAACCTACCGCCCGTTGATTTTGAAATCGACCTTGAAGAAGCTTGTGTGTTTTAGTGGGTGCAAGAGGGGGGTAAGTTCTGATGAGCTAAATGGACATAAATGTGTTTGTGGCTTTGCTAAATTAGCTAAAAGAAGCTTAGGGAAAGTCAGGGAAACCTTATCAAGAAGCGACCTCATTCTTCAAAGTTGTCCATCGAGCTTAATGAAACATGCTCTTGTAGGCTATAGGTATACCTTTTTAAAAGGTATACCATCTAAAGTTACTAGCTAGTTAACTATATATCGATATATTTACTGACCTCAAATTGAATGAGATCATCTTGTTTTACAAGATAATCTCTAAATTTTTGGTTGTGTTCTATAATACCAAACTCGTTTATTGTTAGATTGACAATTTGATTGTCCCTATCCAATTTATTAATCAATGAACCACTCAATCCAATTTTTATAAATTCAGAATTGGACTTTTTTGTAGTCCCATAAATGTGCAACTCGTATTCTTTCTCATTTATTAGATCTAATTCAAATAGAATATTTACATACTCATTTAGAGTGTATGAAACAAAGTCACTCTCAATTTTTATTTTAACTAACGCAATATTTACCAACTCTTTATGACTTTTCTGTGAAAGGTCTATATAGACATTATTGCCATAAGAATCATATTCACTACTTTTAGGTATTTCTCCATAAGAGCTGCCTATAAAAAACTCTTTCCCTGTTTTAGAACGTCGAATTGAATAAAAATATTTAACAGTATCCGATATATGCTCTTTTAATGTTAGTCTATGGAGATTTTCGGTAAACATCTTATAGAATGATCTAGCTTTTGGGTGTTTTAATCGAGAAAATTCCGCGTTGGAAATGTAAGATTCAAAGCCATCAATGAAAAATAAATATATTTTATCTATCACCGAAGTTTCAAGCCAGTTTTTGTTTTTGACTATTTCATTGATTCTATTTTCTAGTTTTTCAAATATTGAGTCAGAGTCATAATATGCAGATGAAAGTGCAGATTCCATTAATACTCTTCTAACTTTTGAACTTTCATCATCTTCATTGAAAACTAGGAAATCTTCTCTTTCTATTATTTCTTCCATAGTTTTTATTTTTGACTCAATCTTGTTAACATTATGAATGTCTGATTTGTTTTGAGCCCTATGCAATTCGTTTTTTATATTGTCAAAACTAAAATTAAGTAATAGCGGGTTCTTTACTACATCTTTAAAAAATCCACTTTTGAGAAGCTGTATCTTATTTACCATATTGCCTTTCTTTCCGTTAAATTCAATTGAGTTAACAAAATGAACAGAAGGCAATAACTTCCTTAAAGACTTGTTTTCTTTGTCAAATACTTCATTAAGTCTGTTAACTCTACCAATTAAATTGGTTAATGACTTAGCATCCAAGTTATATGTGTTTAATATGAATAAGTTATCTACTGGGAGGTTAACTCCTTCCAGTATAACCGAGTTAGCAACAATGTAATTTATCTCTTTTGTATGAGTGAATTTATATTCCAAATATTCTTTTATCAGATCAGGTAATTTACCATGTAAATAAACTAATCCTTTTTTCACATAATCAACACAATAGAAATCATTATGCACATTTTTGGAAATAACATCTGAAAGATCTAGGAGTTCTTCAGAGTTGATAGTTTCCAGTTTACTGTCAAGGTATACTGCTAACTGCTCTACCTTTTTTGGGGCTCTAAGATAAATAAAGTTCTTTTCTTTTTTATTTTCAATAATATAATCAATAAAGCTATTACTACTTCCAGAGCGGTAGAATTGGTTCAAGAAACGATTATACTTATGTATCTCTCCATTGTTTTTATACTCACTAATATCAGCTTCTTTAATGTTGTTTATAATTCTTCTTTCAAAAATATCTTGTTTATTTGAAACTTTTAAATTTCCAATTTCAGAGATTAAGGGAGACAAATAATAGTTTCTAGATTTAGGGTTTCTTTGTCTGTTTCGTCTAATTAGCCTCGTTAATAGTAAGCTTCTTCCATCCATCTCAAATAAGTTATGGGCTTCATCAACGATTAAAATATCGAATGACATATTTTTGTCTTTTAATAGACGAAGAGCTCTCTCTTGAGTGAAAATAGAAATAAAACTATCAGATCCATCATACATTTCATCATGAAATATTATATTCTCGAAAGGAAAGTTTGACTTCATTAACTTATAAGTTTGTATAAGTAAAGACTTAGTAGGAACTATTATAGCAACCTTACTAATTTTCTCTTTATTTATAATCTCAACAATAAGTGAGCTTTTACCAAAAGATGTAGGTGCCACATAGCAATTTTCTTGTTCATAGCTACTAACAATTTCTTCTCTAGATTGTCTTTGTTCATACGTTTCAAAAACATTACCATGTTTAAATTTGTCTAACTGATAGTCTAGAGAGAACTTATTAAAATTTTGTTCTTCAGATAAAATATTATTCAATATATACTTTGAAATGGGATATAAGCCAAAGTTTGCACTAGCATCTAATAACGGTTCATAATTGTTATTATTTATTGCACATTTTAGCGTGATGTAGTATGCCAATTGAAAGTAAGGAGATTTTCTGTTGTCTCCTGCATACTCATTAAAAAACAAAATGGCACACGACAAGACAAATTCAAGCTCCTCACTACTTAGATCTATATTTAAGGACATTTTCCTCATTGATTCTGAAAATATTCCAACATCCTTCAACCAACTAAAACTTGATGCCATTCTATTTACCTAAATAATCAAAAAATATTTCTATACTTTCTTTAGTAACACAGACCGCTTTTACTGTATTACCGGAAAATTTTGATATGAATTCATAATCAACTAATATTTCACTTGTCATTCCATTGTCCCACGCCCCATCTAAAAATATTGTAGAACATGGGATGATATTAAAATCTTTAATATTAGAATAATCACCTAAGTCAAAGTTATCCTGCAATTTTTTAATCTTTTTTCTTATTGATTTTTCTGTGCCCACATCTACATGAGATGCATGGTTATATGCGTTCTTCCAAGGATTATTTTTACCTTTTTCACTTTTACCTGATACATAGTTTTCTAGGTCTGAATAAGCCGATTTTAATTTATCTTTATGTGATATTTTTTTACTTTTAATTGAACCTGATTTACTTTCTAACAAAAATGTATTTGAATCCTTGGAGAAAAAACCATCAAACCCTTTTTTTATGGACCCTTCCTCTAAATTAAAAAATAAAAACTCCTGCTTATACCCATTCTCTTGCAGATACAAGTGAACAAAGAATTCCGCAATAGCTCCCATTTTCGTATTTTTTCTTTTATCTTCAAAAAAATTTCTAAGTCTAAGTTTAACTAAACTCAGTTCACTATCCGAATCACCTTCACATATGGCTACCAAAAACTTATCGAGAAGTTTTTCAAGGTTCCCATCTATTGTAGGTATGTCAATAACATGAAGTTCACATTGAGGAGATAGTGTTTTTATTTCTGACGGAAGCATTTTCAATCCTACAGTAGGGGTTAATTTACTTTTCTATCAATAAGTTATGGTTAAAGTATGACAACTAAAAATACATTAAAGAGGATTGGTAAACAATGATATCGCTGCTTAAATGAGAAACATATTTCGGAATGACGAGGGCGGGTTTTATGTTTGTCTTGACTAGTTAAAGTATCGTAAATATTGATATTGAAAAATTAAATTTAGGTTACATTAACTCGCTTTATTGCATTGTCGTATTATCTAAGAACATTAAACATTTGTGAACACCTACTGATGCTCTGGGCTGTCAAAAATACTAAGTAAATTCTCTTTGCAATATTCCACTTCAAGCAATCCACATCAACAGCAACATCAATTCGAATTAGGTGTACACCTTTTAAAGCTGAGTGTTTTCGTGACCAAAAGATCAGTAGAACCGCTGTGTGAAAGAAAATTGAATTGAGGGCGGCCGAGTTCCCCCCGAACTCGACCTGTTCCAGACGCGCAAGCAAAGGCGTGTGGATTCTGGCGTACTCATAAATTAACCAATTTCAGTTTGTTGTGTAAATAATCAATAGCTTGGCAACTGATAGGTAGGTCGTATTTCGTTGTGCAAAAGCATAGAAATGAATGATGACGAGTGTGATGCCTGAACTCATGCAAGGAGGCTGGCGTATTGAAGCGAAAGGGCTGACACAATATGAAATATCACTTGCCAGTTAATAATATCGTTAAATTTAAATTTTTAGGGATTTATAACTAGCTAGTGGAGTGTGCTAGTTTTAAGAGTTGGTCATCTTTTATTCTGGTGTTATACACTGCTTTTGATTTTAAAGTTTGTTTTACTATCTGAATTTTTATTTCTGACGGGATAAATGATTGTTTATTGTTGATTTGGCAAGATCTTCAAGTATCCTTTATGTAAACAAAACGTTAAATATCGAAAGTTAATTAACAATCATTAAGGAGTCGATGATGTTACATGCTCACGAAAATACCCTACATATTACCCACCTCAGTAACCACGCAATTGAGGAGTTGTCACCGTCATTCTCTAAGCTTCCAAGTACAGAGCACGCGGATGGTCAGTTTCGATTGAGAAGGTACTCGGTGGTTCAATTCAGTAATGGACAAGTCGTAGAGCTAGACAAACATAACTTTGTTCAGTCTGAAGACATTAATCACTTTCAAGGTGACGTTGTTCGCCAATTCGAGCCAATTGAAGCACCAATTCTAAGCAGCGAAGGCATGCAAGAGATGTGTGAACTGTTTATTGAAACCAATGGGCTTGAAGACGGACAAGAAATCGAAATCCACCAAATTCGTATCGCTGCCATTTTTGAAGAGACGCAGGTTGCACCAGAAGGTGTTCACCAAGATGGCTTCGACCACATCGCTTTAATTGGCGTTAACCGTCATAACATTGTGGGTGGCGAAATCATGCTGTACCAAGACTCACATGAAGCACCGTTCTTTAGAAAAGTGCTGGAAGACGGTGAAGTCGCAATGCTGGCCGACAGCAAGCTTTGGCACAACGCACAACCGATTCGTACCATAGACCACGATGAAATGGGCTACATGGATGTGTTTGTTCTAACGGCTAAGGATGCGCGCAATGTCCTTCACTCTTAATGATGTGCGCCAGCAGTTTAGCGCGCTAGGCCAGTACCATAACGGTAAGCCGGTGACCTTTTTTGATGGGCCGGGTGGCTCTCAGGTTCCTGAAAATGTTTTAGCATCCATGACGGAATACCTTGGGCACTTTAATTCAAACCTCGGCGGTCACTACTTTTCTAGCCAAAAGACGACAAGCTTAATGCAGCAAGCGCGAGAAGCGGCGCAAGCACTGCTTAATGCGGAGTCTTCTGGCAACGTTGTGTTCGGCGCGAACATGACATCGCTGACCTTCCAATTGAGCCGAGCGATTAGCCGCGATTGGCAAGTTGGCGACGAAGTGATTGTTACTGCACTAGACCACTACTCGAATGTATCGAGCTGGCAACAAGCAGCAGACGACAAAGGCGCGATTGTCCGCCAAGTTCGTGTAGACGAGTCGGATTGCAGCCTAGACATGGCACACTTTGAGTCTCTGTTAAATGAGAAGACCAAGCTGGTTGCTGTGACCTTTGCTTCGAATACCACAGGCTCGATTGTCGACATGGCGAAAGTTATTGAGCTTGCACATCAGCACGGTGCGCAGGTTTATGTCGATGCGGTTCACTACGCTCCTCATCACTTGATCGATGTTCAACAACTCAATTGTGATTTCTTAGCGTGCTCGGCTTATAAGTTCTTCGGCCCGCATGTTGGCATTGTATACATTGCACCTCAATGGCTGCATACGTTAAAGCCATACAAGGTTGAGCCTGCAACTAACATTGGCCCAGGCCGATTTGAAACTGGAACACAAAGTTTTGAAGGCCTTGCTGGTGTGATTGCGGCGGTGGATTATTTAGCGCAGTTTGGTGAGCCAACAGATTCATTGCGTTCTCGTTTAGAGCAAAGCTACGCGCTGTATAATAAGCATGAAAGCCAGTTGAGCGAGTACTTCCTAAAACGCTTGGCCGATCTGGAAGGGGCAAAACTCTATGGTAAGACGGAGTTTGATTCGAACCTAAGAACACCAACGTTTGCCATCACCTTTGATAACCACTCTCCAGAGTTCATCGCTAAGAAGTTGGGTGAGCATAATATCTGTGTGTGGAACGGACACTTCTACGCGCTAGGTTTGGTGAAGCAGTTGGGTATTGAAGAGCAGGGCGTGGTGCGTATTGGTTGTATGCATTACAACTCGATTGAAGAGATCGACTTGCTGTTCAATGTGCTTGAAGGGATCATACGAAGCCACTAGCAGAAGTAATTAGCAAGAAGTCGCTAGCACTTAATCGCGACAGAATTAGAAAAGAGCATACTTCTCTCAAAAATATTGAGTAGGAAGTATGCTCTTTTTCGTTTCACCGTACTTATTTGGTTAGCGCCAGTGCTCTAATCAAGACAGCTACTCGACTAAGAAAGCTGCTCAACAATCGCTACACCCACTGCGTGTGCGCTAGTTGGGTTCTGGCCTGTAATTACTCGCTCATCAACAATCACAAGCTCTTGCCAAGGTTGAACCTTGTTGAAACGTGCTGCGCCACGAGCAAGCGATTCTTCTAGTAGAAACGGAATGTCATTGATGGTACCAAAGTCGATCTCTTCTTCACGTGTAAAGCCAGTCACCGATTTAGAGCTTAGTAGCTTCTCGCCGTTGCTCAGTACGATAGGAAGTAGGGCAGCAGGGCCGTGACATACTGCAGCGACAATGCCACCCTCTTCATAATGCTTTGCTGCGATGCTAGCGAACTGTTCATTGGTTGCTAAGTCTGAAAGTAGACCAAAACCACCTGGGTAGAAGATAGCGTCGTAGCTTTCTGCATTAATTTGGCTTACTGGAATCGTGTTGTTGATGCGGTTTTGGAAATCATCATCCGCCAAGATATCAGCATTAACCGTATCTCCCTCAATATCCGTTCCGTAGAGTGGGGCTTTGCCACCATTGATAGAAGCGATATCGTATTCGAATCCAGCAGCCATGATCTCTTTAAGAGCGTGGGTAAGTTCTGGAGCGTAAGTACCGTTAGCTTGGTCTGTATCGCCAAGTGTTGCGTGGTTAGTTACTGGAATTAGTATTTTTTTCATGATTCATCCCTTTGAGCTGCTGTTTTTATTTAGGTGCTGACGCTTTTCGTTAAGCGCTGACGCTTAGTGCTAGGTATCGTGTTGTTACTTAGCTATCGCCGTCTTGTTGTATCTAATACTAGTTCCAAACCAATTAAGTGATAATATGCAAAATAGGCAAAACATTGTTGCTATATAGCAAAGATAAAATACGAGTAGATTAAGTATGGATAGCTTTGAAGGGATTAATGAATTTGTTGCGGTTGCTGAGTGTCACGGCTTTTCAGCAGCCGCCAAGCAGTTAGGTTGCAGTACCAGCCATGTGAGTCGGCAGGTTTCAAGGTTGGAAGAGAGAGTGGGAGTGGCTCTGCTTGCGCGTTCAACAAGGTTGGTTAGCCTGACTGAGTCTGGCCACACTTATTATCAACAGTGCAAAGACTTAGTGATTGGGTTGCAACAAGCGAATGAACAAGTTACGTCTCAGCAAGCTCAGCTTAGCGGTACTTTGCGTGTCAGTGCTGCAGGTGCATTTGCAGAAAACCATGTCGCGGCAGCACTGATGGAATTTGCGAAAGATCACCCCGATCTGACCATTGAAATGAACTTCAACACCAAGATGGTTAACTTCATCGAAGATGGTATCGACTTCGCCATTCGTTACGGACGGTTGGATGATTCCGGTTTGGTGGCAAGAAAGCTTGTCGATCGCCCAATGGCGGCTGCAGCCAGTAAAGACTATATAGAGCAATTTGGTACGCCAACTCATCCAGAACAGCTAAAAATGCACAGCTGTATTATCGCCAACAGTGACCAATGGTTATTCGAGAAAGAGGGAAAACCGTTAAATGCAGTACGAGTTCATGGGCGCTGGCGCAGCAACAATTCGAGCGCAGTACTGAAAGCATGTGAAGAGGGGCTTGGTGTTGTCTACCTTCCCAAAAGCAGTTTCAATGGCGGTCTGACTAATGGAAAGCTTGTCCCAGTACTTGAAGAATATTGGGGAGCAGGAACCAGCAGTTGGGTCGTATATCAAAACCGCCGTTTTTTACCCCAGAGAGCACGACTGGCGATCGACTTCTTAATCTCCTATTTTTCGGATTGGAATGAATAGCGAACAAGTTTTAGTCGGTGAATACTAGCTCAGTAACTTAGATTTAAGCCGAAAGCAGAAAAGGTAATGCTTACATAGATATACATTATCTTTTTTTGTTTTTTGACGCGCGTAATCAGATTGAGATGCTTGTCTACTTTTGGTGACTCGTGTAAGCGATTGAATTGTAGAGAAGCCACCAACAGTACGATATACTAGATATTATATTAATGTCCCTAGCGCGTAATAGATTATGTGGAAGCGTTGGCAGGATGTGTTCTTATGCTCCAGTGATGAAGTGTAGCTAGAGTACGGAGTTGGCAATGTCTTCAATAAATTTCGAATCCACGTACGGTGTAATAACTATTCAAGATATGAATGTAGTTAGTGTTGATGCTAATTATGCTCGTATTTATGGATATCAATCACCAGAAGAACTACTTTCCAATATAGATAGCTTTCTCGATCTCATACCTGAAGAGTTTCACGTTCTCGCTTACCAAAATTACCTTGAAACCGTCAGTGGTCAACGCGACCCTCAGGTCCACACTTATACCAATGTTGATCGCAATGGTAGAGAGTTCACCGTGTTTTCTATCGACCATGTAACGGAGTGGCAGGGAAGACCGGCACTTCAAGTCACGGTTATCGATCTTTCCCCAGCTATTCAGCTACAAAATGCAGTGCGTGAACAAGACAAGATGTATCAAGATATGATTATGCAATCAGGACAGGGCATTTTGGTTCATCGAGATTTCAAACCTCTGATGGTCAATCAATCGTGGGTCAAATTACAAGGTGGCACTTCCATAGAGCAAGTATTAGCGCTGGATTCGATCCTCGGATTGGTGCCACAGCAGAATACAGACGGTATCAGTAAACATTATCACGCGATTGTGTCGGGGGAGTTGTCGGGGACCAGCACGGTGGTCGAAAACATTGGCTTCGACGGTGTTCATCGATTCTTCAATATTTACGACAATGCCATTATATGGAAAGGTCAGCCCGCGGTTCAGGTTGTGCTTGAAGATGTGACGCAAAAGGTGATGTTGGAAAAGCAGTTGGTTCACCAAGCGAACTACGATGAAATGACGGATCTGCTCAATCGTAGGGCGATTTACGAATGGCTAAGAGAGCATATTATCTCTGAAAATTACCTCGTTTGTATGCTGTTGGATATCGATGATTTTAAGTCGATTAATGATACTTTCGGTCACATGGTGGGCGATGAGGTGATTTGTGCTTTGGCTAACATCACCAAGCGCAATGCCGAGAAAGTCGGAGGAGTGGCGGGCCGTTGGGGTGGTGAAGAATTCATTATATTTATCCCACATGCCTCTCTTGAAACTGCGCGCGAGGTTTCAGAACAAATTCGTCAAGAGTTCAATCAAGCCGAGTTCAAAATCGATGAGAAGGTTCGATTTAATGTGAGTGTCAGTATAGGAATAAGTGATAGCCGAGCCTGTGAAGACGGTGTCACTATTGACGCACTCGTGAACTTAACCGATCAATCTCTCTATCGCGCGAAAGCAAACGGCAAGAACTGTGTCGATGGAGATGTGGTCGCGCTCTAGTCTTTGTACGTTACTTTATTAAAGCTGATCGTCTCATCTGAAATGAAAAATGCCCTGAAGCAGAAGCCTCAGGGCATTTTTGTATCTCACTTGTGATGGCGCTCTGCTGATTAAGCAGAAACCTCAACTTCGTAAGAACCGAATTTACGGATGTTAATCACACCAGTATCCAAGATAAGGTATTGACCTTTAATGCCTTGAAGTACACCAGTCACTTCAGGGTTCTTATCAAAGTTGTGCGATACAATCTTCACTGGGTGCTGTTCAACGGGGTAGCTCAGTGAAGTGATGTTTTCGCTCAGAATCTCGATAGCATCGTCGCCAAACTTTGCTCTGATCTCTTGGATTTTATCCTCAGCCAATGGCAATAGTTCTTTGGCTTTTTCTACCAATTCCATATCGTCACCGTCGCCTTTTAGTAGCGTGCGCCAGTTGGTTTTGTCAGCAATGTGCTTTGCTAATTCAACTTCGATCAGGCCAGAAATCTGACGTGTTTTTACCTTCAAGATAGGTAAACCTTGAGTCGCGCCCTGGTCAATCCAACGGGTAGGGATTTGAGTATGGCGAGTGATACCTACCTTTAGGCTTGATGTGTTCGATAAGTAAACGAAGTGATCAACCATGCAGTTCTCTTCGCCCCATTGAGGCTCACGACAAGTGCCTTCATCGTAGTGGCAAGTCTCTGGTTTCATGATGCACATGTCGCAGCTTGCTAGCTTTTTCATGCACACAAAGCAGTGGCCTTGAGAGTAGCTTTTCTTGGTTTTCTTACCACACGAGCAGCAAAAAATATTGCCAGTGTGAGTGAGGTTGATGGTTTTACCAATCAGAGGGTTTAGCTCTACAAACTCTTCGCCTACAGGCAAACGGTAGGTAACCGCGCCATCAAGGGAAGCACTCATCTTTTTGAGTGTTCCTTTTGCTAATAAAGACATGACATTACTCGTTGTATTTTGATTATTATTTCGTCGACTCGATTGCGCTGTGAGCAGGCAGTACGGTTAACGATGATTATGCGATGAGTATAACAAATGGTACCTGTTTTTATACGCAATATTACTTGATTCTCGATGTAAATAATCTGAATGAAATATAGGCATAAAAATATAGTATGACATTTTGTTCAGCCGTGATATAACGTTTTTTAGTGATTTATTGGCATCAAGATCACTAATTTATCTGACTTGTTTTTTATCGTGAAATCCCAACTATAGGGATCTTAAGCCGGAAGCTTAGACGTGAAGTGGATCCATAAGATTGTTATCTTTCTCGTTATCGCAACGCTTGCCATTGTGCAGTATTACCGTGTGAGCGGAAATCGTGTGATAACAGCAATAACCCCTGATAAATATGAATTTATCGCGACTAGCGATCGAGTTGATAAGGGCGTTAGTACATCCCAATTATCCTACGAAAATGGGCAGTATATTCTCGACTGTGAACTTAAAGAGTCGGAATATCCTTGGCCTTATTGCGGCCTGTCGATTCGTATCAATCCAGACATTACCGAAGGCCTTGATCTCTCTCAGTATCACACCTTTAGAGTCAATATTGATTACCATGCGGAGGCTGACTCAAGCGGCCGTTTGAGAACCTACCTACGTAACTACAACCCTGCTTATTCAGTTCCGGATAACGAGTACACACATAAGTACAACGGAATGGAGTTTTCTCCAGGAATCGATGGTGGTGTGATTGAGATTCCGATTAAAAACCTGCAAGTGATGACATGGTGGTTGGCGGATAACGACATTGCGTTAGAGCACTCAGCACCTGAGTTTTCGAATGTGAATATGGTTGAATTTGCTACTGCATCTGGTGCAAAGCTTGGCCACCATCGAATTGTTATCCGTAGTATTGAGTTCGAGGGATCTTATATTTCAGGCGAAAGCTTGTTCCTTATTTTACTGTTTGTTTGGGTTGGAACAGGCAGCGTATTTTTGGTATCAGAATTACATACTTCCAGAAAGCGCATGGTGATCGCAGAGAAAAGACATCATCACTTAAAGAACGTCAATCGAGCATTGAGAGAACAGAATTTCGAATTCTCGGAAATGGCTCATCGAGACGAATTAACTGGAGTTTTAAATCGTCACGCTATTCGTGATTGGCTAAAAATGCAGTCTCAGCAGGTTAAGCAGGGGCATGGAAAGCTAAGTATGTTATATCTTGATATCGACTATTTCAAGAGCGTGAATGACAAGTACGGACACCAAATGGGCGACGATATTTTACGAGAGTTCAGTATGGTGGTCGGCAGTTCGATCAGCGCTTCCGATAAGTTGGTGAGGTGGGGTGGTGAAGAGTTTATTGTTTTTTGTCCGGAGACTGATCTTGGCGAAGCACAACGAAAGGCTGAGAAAATCCGACTCTTAGTCAGCCAGCACCTTTGGATTCATGGCGATCCCCTGACATGCAGTATTGGTGTTGCTGAGATGAAACAAGAGCGAGTGACAGAGACCATTGCTCGCGCTGATGAAGCTTTATATCAAGCGAAGCATTCAGGTCGAAATCAGGTGATCTTGAGTCACTAATCTGAAAATTGTTTTGATTAGTTTATAAGCCACGCGTGCATATGTGACGTGTGGCGTTTTTATGGCTGATAGATGAGTTTACCCTCTAGAGCCTTTGTTTGTTTGGAAAATGTACAAAAATGATTTCTCTGTTCTTTAAATGCTTGCTGGGTGCAGCTGCGGTTTTGTTGATTGCGCTATTGTCGAAGAGTAAGAGCTTCTACATCTCTGGTTTAGTGCCGCTGTTTCCGACCTTTGCTCTGATTGCTCACTACATTGTCGGCACGGAACAAACCATGGTGGAGTTACGTACCACAGCGCTGTTTGGTCTGTTTTCGCTTGTGCCGTACGCCGCTTATCTTGGCGCAGTGTATGTGTTCAGTTATCGTTATAACTTGGTGTCGACTCTCTCGTTAGCGACCGTAGTGTGGGTATTGTGTGCTTCGATGTTGCTGCTAGGTTGGACGCGTTTAGTGCCAAGTGCGATTTAATGCTGTTGTTCTGAAGAGCGGTGAGCGGTTTGATTTAGCCAATAAATAGCCAAAACAAAAAAGTGGCGCGGAGCCACCAAAAGGGAAAAGCGTTTCTTTTTTTATGTGCTCGTTCAGTGGTGACTTCATACTAAGTGATAGTTTCAAACTGAGCGGGCATTTTTGTACTGGTTGAGCTGGGGGAAACTCAACCAGTTTAGGGGAGCATTCCCTAAAAGTACTTGTCTATAAACATAAGTCTATTGGACGTTAGTGCTTACCAGAAAATCCAAGCGAACAGAGTCAGAACTAGGATACAAACTAGGTTCAACACCATACCGATTCGCATCATCTCTTTCTGCTTGATGTGACCCGAGCCAAACACGATTGCGTTAGGTGGTGTGGCTACTGGTAGCATGAAGGCACAAGATGCAGCAACCGCAATCAGTGCAGACAAGATAACTGGAGACATCCCCAGCGCTTCAGCAATAGTCGCAAATACAGGGACAAGCAATGCCGCACTCGCCGTGTTACTCGCAAATTCCGTTAGGAATACCACGAACGCTACCACGGCTAGAATCGTAAGCAGTACGCCAGCTGTTTCTAAAAATCCGCTTAGTGAGTGTGCTAGGAATACACTGGTTCCTGTCGCTTTCAGAATATTACTTAAACAGATACCGCCACCGAACAGGATAAGCACACCCCAGTCTGTTGTTTTCTCTACATCTTTCCATTCCACCGCTCTAGAAGCGCCAAGCAGTACAATTGCGCCAATCGCTACCAAGCTATCAAATTTAGAGAATCCGCCAATCATTGCGTTGATTGGTTTACCGAATATCCAAAGCGTTACCGTTAAAAGGAAGATAGACAGTGTGATTTTCTTGCTGTTTGTCCACTCAACTGGGGCATGGTCTAGCTCGAATTTGTGGTCAAGCTTTGGCTTAGTCATCACGTAAAGAATAATCATCGCGATTGGCAGTAAGATCATTGAGATAGGTAAGCCAAGCGCCATCCACTCTGTGAAGCTCAAGCCAACTTCTGCCGCTGCAATTGCGTTTGGTGGGCTACCAACCAAGGTTGCGATGCCACCGATTGATGCACAGTAAGCGATACCCAATAGCACGAACACGTAGGTGTTGCGGTCTTCACTTTGGTCGACTTTGTTCATGATGCCAAGAACAAGAGGAAGCATCATTGCAGTGGTGGCTGTGTTTGAGATCCACATTGATAGACCGGCACTAACACCGAACAACATGAACACAGCGACCGACATTCTGCCTTTTGCAATCAGCAGTACTTTGTCAGCAATCGCTTTATCTAGCTCTTGTTTGTTCAGTGCGGCTGCTAATGCGAAGCCACCCATGAACAAGAAGATGATTGGGTTTGAAAAGTTAGCCAGCGCTGCGGGCGTGTTGAATACACCAAACAAGACAGCCAATAGGGGAACGAGCAAAGCGGTGATGCTGACGTGAATAGCTTCTGTTAACCATAGAATGGCAACGAATACGAGAATACTCAAACCTGTATTCACTTGCGCTTCGAATGGCAGGGTATTAAGCAAAACTGCAAATAGCGTGAAATTACCAATTAATATCATGCTGTTGCGGGTAAACAACCAGTGTTTCAGTGTAGTAACAAGTGCCGTCATAAGACGCTCCTTTTGTTTATCCTCGTTTTATTGGTACACGACTTCATTGAGTCGTGCTTATTATTTTCGAGGTATATAGCTTGATGTAGGGTCAGACTTTGTTGGAAGAATGTTACTCAAGTTAATAAAGGAGTGTTGGTGTGTTTTTGCTTAACAATGGGGAAGTGTGAGGCAACAAATTCAAAATGTGTAGTTTTCTACACATCGGTCTCTTCAGGGGCTGCAATCGGGCTTGTTGTAGGGTCGACAACAGGGTTTACAGTGGGGTCAGTAATAGGGTTTGGAATCGGAAATGATTCCGGTTTTGGACTCGGTTGAATAGGCTCTTTAGGTCCAAGAAACTTTGGCGTTGTCCCCATAATATACAGATCAAGGAATGCTTTGGTACGCGCAAACACTTCACGTAAACGTATCGTGGTTCCGGAATGGTGGGTTGGTCCTGAAACGGCTAAACACTGCGCGTGAATATCGTAAGAATTGGCGATGAATAGCGCTCTTTCACAGTGGAATTTTTGAGTGATGATCAGGAAGTTATCGGTATCGAATATCTTTTTGGCGCGAACAATCGAGTCTAAGGTTCTGAACCCCGCGTAGTCGAGATTGATACGTTCATCGGGGACGCCTGCTTTCAACAAGTCGCGCTTCATCGTCCACGGCTCATTGTAAGAGCGATGAGCGTTATCGCCACTCAGTAGAAATTGGTCCACTTTTTCACGATCGAACAGCTCAATCGCCGCTTCAATTCGGTGCTTATAATAGTCGTTGAGTGTTCTACCCAAATATTTGCTTGTGCCAAGCACAACTGCAACCTCAAGCTCGGGCACTTCATCAATATCGTAGATGATGCGATCTTCCGCTTGCCATGAAACCCAATAATCGATCGCAATAACCGCAGCGCTGCCTACCAAGAACACAATAAATGAGCCATACAGAAAACCTTGCAGTTTTTTGTATGTTTTTAGTAAGTAGTTTCGGCAAATGTGAGAATTGAATTTCACTCTCGGCATAGTCCTTTGACTGAGCATTATTTTTTGAGTGCTCGATAATACCAAATAAAAATGAGAAAAATCAGTTAAAAAGACAAGACAGTGTAAAGAAAAAAGCCCCTGCAATAGCAGAGGCTCTTAGAAGAGGAATTAACGCTCTTTATTCCAAGCGCAGTACGCTTTATTCAAAGTACAGCACGCTTTATTAGAATGCCGTGCGCTTGTAGCGACGGTAAACTGGTTGCCAGAAGTGCTGGTCAATCGCTTGTTGTAATGCTTCTTCAGTGATCTCTAGAGCAACACCTTGCTCAATCGCTTTCTTACCAACAGCAAAAGCAATCTTCTTAGATACGGTGTGGATCTCTTCTAGTGGTGGAAGTAGAGCGCCCGAACCATTGATAGCGAGTGGAGAACACGTAGCAAGTGCACGGCTTGATTCCATTAGCATTTCGTCAGTGATACGTGAAGCATTCACAGCCAATACACCAAGGCCAATACCTGGGAAGATGTAGCTGTTGTTACACTGAGCAATTGGGTAAGTCGTGCCGTTGTGAACTACTGGCTCAAATGGGCTACCTGTCGCAACAAGTGCTTGGCCATCAGTCCAACGAATAATGTCGTTTGGTGTTGCTTCAACACGGCTTGTTGGGTTCGACAGTGGGAACACGATAGGGCGTTCACAGTGCAGGTTCATCTCTTTGATGACTTCTTTGCTGAATAGACCTGGAGCACCAGATACACCAACCAATACTGTTGGTTTCGCGTGGCGAACAACGTCTAGTAGAGAGAAACCAGTGCCGTCGCTTTCCCAGTCTTTGGTGTTTTCGTTGGTTTGAACCAGACGCTGTTGGAAATCAAGCAGGTTTTGCATGCCTTCCTGTAGCAGACCCCAACGGTCAACCATGTAAACTTGAGAGCGAGCTTGTGCATCGCTGATACCTTCAGACACCATTTGAGCAATGATAGCTTCAGCAATACCACAACCTGCAGAACCGGCACCTAAGAAGGTAATACGCTGATCTGACAGTTTGCTGTTTGCTGCTTTACATGCTGCAAGTAGAGAGCCAACCGTTACGGCAGCTGTGCCTTGGATGTCATCGTTGAAACAACAGATGCGATCTTTGTAACGCTCAAGCAGTGGCATTGCGTTCTTTTGTGCGAAATCTTCGAACTGAACTAATGCATCAGGCCAACGGCGTTGAACCGCTTGGATGAACTCTTCAACGAATGCATCGTAGTCAGCACCTGTGATACGAGGGTGACGCCAGCCCATGTACATTGGATCAGCAAGACGTTGCGGGTTGTTAGTACCCACATCGAGCACGATTGGTAGCATGTAAGCTGGGCTGATGCCGCCACACGCTGTGTAAAGTGCTAGCTTACCAATTGGAATACCCATGCCACCGATGCCTTGGTCTCCCAAACCAAGAATGCGCTCACCATCCGTAACCACGATAACTTTAACGTTGTGGTTTGTCGCATTATTCAGTAGATCATCGATACGATCGCGGTTCGGGTATGAAATAAACAGACCACGACCACGACGGTAAATATTTGAGAAGTTCTCACATGCTGCGCCAACCGTTGGCGTGTAAATGATAGGCATCATTTCAGAGATGTGGTTTTGAACTAAACGATAAAAAAGCGTTTCATTAGTGTCTTGGATGTTGCGAAGGTAGATATGCTTATCCATATCACTTTCGAAGTTACAATATTGTTTGTATGCACGTCCTACTTGCTCTTGGATTGTTTCGGTTGTTTCCGGTAACAAGCCTTCAAGGTTGAAAGAACTGCGTTCTTCAGCAGAGAATGCGCTGCCTTTGTTTAGAAGAGGTGTACTTAGTAGAGCAGGACCAGCATAAGGGATATATAGAGGGCGTTTATCGTTGTTCATTGGATGCCTAATATGGGAGAAAGGGTAACTGAAAAATGATAACGGTTTAGTTATTCAATTGTAAATAGTTTCTCCGCGATCTGAGCAAACAAAATGATATTCTTACCTCTGTCCCACACTTATCGAATTTCAACACGATAATTCGTTATACTTTGCTCACACTTTTTCGCGACGCTCCTTTTTTATGTCATTACTTCCCATCGATGCTTATCAAAATGTATTCCACGAACAAATCGTTAATTCTCACCTTGTCGTAGAGGCTGAAACCGGATCGGGTAAATCTACGCGATTGCCAATTTGGGCTTCCCAACATGGGCGAGTGTTGGTGGTGGAACCAAGACGCATCGCGTGTACATCACTGGCTAAATATCTCGCACAACAATCGGGCGAGAAGCTTGGGAGCAAAGTGGGCTATGCGATTAAGCTTGAGTCTGAGTACAACGAGCAAACTGACGTTGTTTTTGTGACGCCTGGTATCGCGCTGCGTTGGCTGTCAGAAGATGGGCTCGCTAGCTTTGACGTGATCGTGGTGGATGAGTTTCATGAGAGACGCTGGGACATCGACTTGCTGGTGGCGATTCTGAAACAAAAAGCGAGTCACCATTTGGTGATCACATCAGCAACCATTGAGGGTGAACGCCTTGCTTATTATTTGGATGCGAATCGAATCAGTTGTGAAGGCCGAACTTATCAAGTTGAGATTGAACACAGAGCGAATGAATCCAGAACTCTGCCTGATATCCGACATCTAGAGCAGCGCATCGCGGAAGAAGTGAATCATCAATTAATTGCGTCTTTCGGCGATATGTTGGTTTTTCTGCCGGGTAAAAAAGAGATTGTGCAATGCGAACAAGCCTTAGCGAAAAATCCAGATATCCAAGTCATTAAATTGCATGCGTCGGTCAGTGATAAAGAGCGAGATTTAGCGTTATCGGGTCGGAATATCGATACTGCAGGTAATGGTTTGAGAAAGGTCATTCTTGCGACCAACGTTGCAGAAACCTCATTAACCATTCCTGACATCGGTGTGGTGATAGATTCAGGATTAGAAAGGCGCACTGTTCAGCGTAATGGCAGAACAACTCTGATGCTTAAATCCATATCACGAGCCAGTGCCAAACAACGAGCTGGCCGCGCGGGTAGGGTCATGGACGGCGTTTGTGTGCGTCTATATGGTGAGCATGCGGCGTTAGAGTTAGTCACACCGCCTGAATTGCAGCGTGAAGAGCTGACCGAGCCTATGTTGGCCGCGGCATGTTGTGGATCTCCGCTTGAGAGTTTGTCTTTCCTCGATCCTATTCCTGAGAAGTCGCTAAATAGCGCAACTCAAACCTTGCTGACGATGGAAGCAATTAACGGCAACCATCAAATTACCGAGCATGGCAAAAAGCTGTATCCGTTGCCGATTGACGCTTTGTATGCCGATATCGTTACTCGAATCAAAACCAAAGCATTAAAAGAAGCGATGGTCGATCTTACAGCGGCGTTATCCGTTCCGGCTCGTTTGTATCAATTACCGAGCAATGCAGAACATCTGGAAGCGCTCGCGCAACAGGAGAAAGAAGGGTGTGATTTATGCCTGTTGATTCAGATTGTGCGTGGTCGCGAATATCCGCATCTAGAAATAGATCAACAAGCACTGAATGAAGCACAAGGATTGGCGAAGCAAATGCGTGAGGTGTTTGAACTTCCTCAGTTAGAAGTCGCGTCACGTTTCCAGCGCATTGAACTGCTTAAGACTATTGTAAATCTGCATCCTGAATTGGTGTTTGTGCGCCGACTGAAAAGGAAAGAAGCCTTTGCCAATGGAGCGTTAGAGGTAGTACTTGGTCGTCAGAACCGTTTCCCAGACAATGCACAAGCGATGTTGGTGCTTGATACCCACAGCTTGCCGGGAAGAGGTGTTAAGCAGACACTGACCTTAGCGACGGTCACGGCCCCCATTCCTCTTGAGCTTATAGTTGATGCTCAGCTAGGAGAGTGGGAGCAAGGCGAAACAATAGTAAATGACGATGGCGTTTTTACCGAGATGGCGTTGATGTATGCAGGCCGTACAATTACAACCAAGCTCGTCGTGGCTGAAGGGCAACTATCATTGAAGCCTATCGTCGACCTTGTGTTAAGTGGGGTTCAGCTTCCCGGTTTTGCAAAGGTTCGCACTCAAGAAATCAAACACTGGCAACTGTATGTGAAACTCGGTCTCGATGAGCAAACACAATACACACCAGAAATTGAGAACATTAACTTTGAGCTATGGTTTATAGAGCAGCTTGAAGTGTTAGGTGTTACTGATGTCAGCGAATTGGAAATGTTTGACCACGCAGACATACCGTTCGATGGCATTCCAACTTGGTTCTATTCAGAATTTTCGGAGAAATATCCGTTTGCATTGAGCCTTGCCGACTTGCAACTCGATGTAGAATACTTGCCTGCGAGAAAGCTGATTTACGTTCACTATCAATCGGGTAGTCGAAAGTTATCGCCAAAACGTTGGGAGCTGCCGACATGGTCAGGCTGGCGTATTCAGTACAAAAAAGCGAGCCGAATAATTGATATCAAATAGATGGATAAGTTTTATCTCTAAAATATTAATCAAATAGGTGCATATATGATTTTTCAGTGCTTATTTTGTTACAAGTTTGATTTTTATATGCCTTTTTAACCAATCAAAAGGTCATAAAAGACTATTCTTCTATATCCTATTGCTATAAAGAAAGAGTTGATAGATATTGAGTATATTGTGTTGCCAAAGTGTCGGGGGACATCATGGATAAACAGGAAGAGACGCGTGTAGAGTTCGATTACACAACATTTCTTGGCGCCTCATGCAGTAAAAAATGGACTTTTCTGGAAGCACTCACCACAATTGCGCCAGTGTTCAGTACCGTCTGGCGAGATAGCATTAAAGAGCTAGCAAGCCCTGAAGATCGTTTATGGCAGATGGCATTGAAATCGATGTCGACGCGTAAAAGTGATGAGTCAAACATTGTGACCTTACTCAAGCTCGCGAAGCTGGAAGGAATCAATGAGCTCAAAGTGGTGATGCCATATTCTCTTGAAGAAGAGCAGATCGAGTATATTGAATCGCGCAGTCATTTAGTGATTGCGGGTAATTCAGGAGAAGAGTTCACGATTAGGCTGTAACTTCAGTTCGCCGATAACCTCTCTCAGGAATAGTAAAACGTACACGTAAAAAGGGCCTCAATGTTGAGGCCCTTTTAGTATCTAAAATCTGTGTTTACGAGCTTATTAGCTTTCTAGCTTTTTATTTTGAGATTAAGCAATTAAGCAATTAAGCGACTAGTCGATTAGACCATAGTCAGCGCGCAGTACATCAATGATCTCTTGCTTAGGATTTTCGCTCAGTACGATCTCCGCACCTGTGATTTTCGCTGCGATATCAAGGTAAGTGCGAGACAGAGACATTAGCGAATCAAGAGGCAGTTCATTGTCACGAGCCAATGCTTCACGTTCTGGCATGCGTTCTTTGTTCAAAAGAATGTCGGCATCAGGGAAGTAGTTAAGCAAGAACTGACGGAAGCCTTCTTTTGAATTCTCAACGATGTTGCCGTTGTTGTATTCCTGAGTATCCCAAATGCGAGATGAATCTGGAGTGCCCACTTCATCCATGTAGATAAGTTTTTCTTTGCCTTGAGCATCGTTGACGTAACCGAACTCAAATTTGGTATCAACGAAGGTTTGGTCTACTTTTGCTAGCGCTTGGCTGATTACGTTGAAGCCTTCTTTAAGAAGTTTCTCGTAATGCGCGATGTCACTTGCTTGAGTAAAGTTGAAGGCTGCGAAGTTGTCTTCGATGTTGCTACGTGTGATGTTCACATCATCAGCTTCTGGAACGCCAGGAATGCCTTTCAAAATCCCTTTTGTTGAAGGCGTGATCAGTAGCTCAGGCAACTTTTTGTCTTTCTCAAGGCCTTCAGGCATCTCGATACCACAGAATTCACGCTCGCCATTTGCGTAAGCACGCCACATAGAACCTGTGATGTATTGACGACAAATCGCTTCAATCATCACTGGGCGAGCTTTTTGTACAATCCATACGAACGGGTGAGGGATATCAAGAATATGACTGTCAGCAAGTCCGTTGTCTTTAAACAATTTGAACCAGTGGTTAGAGATAGCGTTCAGAGCCGCTCCCTTACCTGGAACACCTTTCAGATTCCCTTCACCACGCCAGATACAATCAAATGCAGAGATACGGTCACTGATCACCATGATTGCTAAAGGTGCATCTGGTGCTACATCGTAGCCTTTCTCTTTAATTAGTCGTTGGCTATCTTCTTCAGTTAACCAGTAAACCGAACGAACCTTGCCACTGTGGACAGGTTTATCAGTGCGGATTGGGAGGTCATCATTTACGGCAAGAACTTGATCAGCGAGGCTCATTTAGACATTCCTATCTTTTATCAAACGTCATACAGAGAAGTGCAATGTGCACATGATTAGACGGGCATTATACTCAATCTACTATTTGCTTCCAGAGAAAAAGCAAACGATTGCTAAATCTATTGTTTAAATAAAAACCCCCGCCTAACAATCCGCTAAAAAATTGGCGAATTATAGGGCAGGGGAAGGCAGTATATTTGGACTGTGTTTTGGAGCTATGTTTTGTGAGCTCAAAGGTTAAGCTATGTTTGTTAGCTAAAAGGCTAAGCAAGGTAGCTTAGTGAATACGCTCTGAATTTGCATCCATAAAGAAGACTTCACATTGAAAACGTAACCCTAATGTTCTTAGGTACTGTTGGCTGAACTGATCAATCGATGCACTTGCAACAATCGCACTCGCATTCTTAGAGCGGATGGCTTTCTCGACCGTTTCAACTTCCGTCATCTGGTGAGAGGCTTTCATATGAATAACGCGGTCACAGCAAACATTATGTTGCTTAAGCTGCTTTGCCGATGGTCTTGGTGTTTGAGCTGTAAACAGTAACCACTGATGTTGATTGGACAGCAACGCCATTCTTGCAAACAACGCTTCCTCGTTTGAATTTTTGCTTTTACGAGAAACTGATGTAAATGCGCAGTGAACTAGCGGGCTAGAGTGTTGTGCTTTAACGTGTGCTTGAATCATTTTGCTGTCCTTATATACATGCTGTATGTGTATACAGTAGTTTTAGTTACTTATAAGATCAAGCGTTTTTTGCGGGATTATTGGACGATTTCGTCTGGGGTTATGAATGAAATGCAATTAAGTCATTGAAATAATTTGATAAATTAAATTTGAATGAATTTGCTATTTTGTCTCATAAGTTGAAAAAAATGTGAGCTTTATACAGGTGTATACAGTGGTTTTGACAGAAAAGTACAGTATACACCTGTATAGAGATAGAGATAGAGATAGAGATAGAGATAGAGATAGAGATAGAGATAGAAGATCTAAAACCACAGGCACAAAAAAAGCGCCTTAGGCGCTTTCTTATATTTCACGGTGTTGCTTATCTCAATGTCGCTTGGGAGAGTTTTGCTCTCATTTCCATTTCACCAATATTGAACTGGCGAACATCAATGGTTGCAATATCATTGCACTCTTTACATGCATGATGACACTTACCATCTAGGTAGTCGTGCTTTTTAACTAGGCTTGGCTTTTTGCACCAATCACAAACGCCTTCTATTGTGAACATATTCTCTCCTCACCTGTTTAAGTCAGGTGTATTTTCGGCGCAAATTATGACACAAGTAAGACCCATTAGTTAATAGTTTGTTACCCGTTTTTGAGAGGGGGATCGATTGCAACACCAATAAAATCGATATCTTTGAGATCTAGAAAAATGAAGATGTGTATTTGTTTACGGTTTTGTAACATTTTGTAAAATGGTTTTTAGCGCATTGTTCAAACGTTTCATTTCTTCGTCACATCCGTGACCATCTGGATGGTAGATCTTTGATAGCTGTTTGTATCGGATCTTGATGCTTTTTTGGTCAGGGATTGAGCTAGGTGTGTAGCCAAATAGCGCGCAGGCCACCTGCAAATTACTCAGACCTTTACTGTTTTTCTGCTTCTTCAATTCGTGGAACATAGTGTGCAGCTGGCGTTTCTGCTGCTTAATCGTATGGTCCTTCGAGCTAAGCTGCGCTTCAAGTGATTGTTGTTGCTGTCGCGAATCACCTGACTTTAGAGCGTGTCTTTTTCTTAAGATAACGAGAGTAGCAATGATGCTGATAATTGAAATCAACACGGTCAAGGCTGTGCCAATCAGATAGTCTGAATACGTTAGGTTGGAACGTGTCGCCTGCTCTTCGTATGGCAGAGGCGAAGGGAGAGTGCTTGCTCCCTTTTGATTAGATAGCCCTTGATTCGCGCTGGTTTCATTTTTGACGTTGTCGTTGAGCTTCTCAATCGAAGAGATCTGCTTTGCACGTTGCTGATTGAATTGCGCTTCCAAAATACGGTTGTACCCCACTTCTGCTTGTGGATTATTTTTTAAGGCTGCTTCATACCATAGCTGCGCTTCATCTAGCGGTTGAAGGAGGTCTTGTTCTAGCGAGGATTCGTAGATCTTTGCGACTTCGATAGGCGCGCGCTGGTTACCTTGCAATGCTGCTTTAATAAACCATTCCAAAGCAAGCTTATTACTTTGTTCAACACCAGTTCCTGCCAAGTACCATTCGCCCAGTCTAAATTGCGCGTTTGGGTTACCGCTTTCTGCTGATTGCGTGTACCAATATAATGCATCACTGGTGCTAAGAGGGACGTCAACACCCGATTCATAAGCTTGAGCTAATTGGTATTGAGAAATGGGATCTTGAGGTTGTGATTCTAGCGAAAGCTCGTCACTACTTGCAGCGTGCACTAAATGTGGTGTGGCCAACGGTATCGTGGAAAAGGTGATGGCTAGAAATAGAGTTCTAAGCAGTGACGATGACAAAAAGTTGGATAGGATAAGCAAAAGATAAGTCTCGTAAAAAAGCCCAGAGTCGATATGTCAGTATGAATACGCTTTATGGTTGTTGGTTATTAGTATTACATTAATTGAGTAACATAACTGATAAACAACTATATAGAGGTTAATTCAATAGATAAAGACGGACTGGGCTTTAATCGTGCTACTTAAGCGGCAAGATTTGAATTTCTACGCGACGGTTACAAGCACGACCTTGAGAGGTATTGTTGTCACATAGAGGGTAACGTTCACCGTTACCACGAGCAATAGCACGACCTGCTGCAACGTCTTGAGAGATCAAGAATGCGCGAACAGATTCAGCACGACGCTCAGAAAGGATTTGGTTCGTCGATTCGCTACCAGTGCTGTCAGTGTGACCTTCAATCACTAGGCTAGTGTCTGGGTATTCAACGAGGATGCGAGCAACGCCGCGAAGGGTGTTGTGAATGCTTGATTCCAAAGCGTAAGAGCCAGAATCAAAACCGATGCCGTTTTCTAGGCGAAGTAGAAGTTGGTTCTCACCGACGCGTTCAACTTGAACGCCTGAATTCATTAGCTCTTCACGAAGGGCTGCTTCTTGTCGGTCAAAGTAGTAACCAATACCACCACCAACAGCCGCACCACCTGCTGCGCCGATAAGTGCACGTTTACCACGGTCTTTAGAGTCACCAGTTGCAGCACCAGCAACGGCACCAGCGAGTGCACCAATTAGAGCGCCTTGAGTTGCAGAGTTAGTCTCAGATTCGCCAGTTGTCGCGTTTTGGCGTTGAGTTGCCTGACAACCCGTTAGAGCGACAGTAAGTGCTAGGGCTAGTGTGATTTTCTTCAACGTATTTTCTCCATCATGTACTTCTGTCAAACGAATGAATGTGAATGACAAACATAGTCCTGTAAATCTTATTGATGGTTTTTATCAATACGCTGAAGCAATGTAAAGTGGCTCTATGATTTAGTTATCTTTTTAGCTGCCTGGGTGCCGCCAACCGGTCGATTAACAGACAATTTACGACCTTTCTTCAAACCAACTTCATAATCAGCAGTAAGGTTTTTCATCGCTTCTTTGAGTTGTTGCTTGAACGTTTCGCGGTCTATATTTTTGAATTCTTTATCAATGTAGTTATTGATCTTGTTGTTTGATTCGTCGTCTGGAGTGATGGTTGGCAGCTTTTCAAGCGCACCTTCTACCCAACCTGAAACAAACGAGTTAACGCGACGTGTCACTTCTAAGGATCCTGTGCCTGAGCCAGCAAAGCTATTTCTGAATTGGCCAGTGTGCTCATTCAGTTCGCGATAAATAATATCGAACGCAAAGGCTGCGAAGATAGCGCGATCGGCTTCACCAATGAACTCAACACGCTTAAGGCCTTTGTGATTCAGTAACACGGCTTCTACGCCAAACTTGGTGTTGATACCGCGAATAACACGCAGCAGTGTAGAACTGATATTTGCAGGTAACAGGTGACTGGACTGAGTTTTCCCCATCTTGATAAATTCAATATCGTCTTTTTCGAGACCATATTTCAGCATCAAGTTATGCGCCATTTTTATCGCATTGGCAGCTTCATTGACGTTCGCAGAATTTCCAAGCTCAAGACACTTGGCAATTTTCTTTAGGGCTTTTTTCTTATCCATCGACAATTTAATCAGTACCGCAAATTTTTAAAAGTCCAACATTTTACATGTTTTCGCGGGTAACAGAAAGGCAAAACTGATTTGATGAATAAGTGAGGCGGTGAACATTGGACTGCATGATCCAACTTGGTTACACAAACAAAAACGCCATCAAGAGCATTGATGGCGTTAGTGACTTGATTTTTTAGAGTGACTAGAGCATTAGCACGCTAGATACCCAGTTCATCGAGTAGATCTGCTGCAGAATCGTTGCCTGAGCTTTGTGCTGGCTTGTTTGATTCTTGCATTTTTTTCTGAGTTGCTTCAAGAATGCTATCCGGGCATTCGTCTTCTGCGATTTCAAATTCTTCCAACTGGATGAACTCTGTCTTATCCATTGCAAGCTCAAGATAGAAGATGTTGTTATTTGCAGTAGAGAAGGTCACACGGCGAGCTTGTGGGCGATCTAGGTTGGTATCAACAGACAAGTTCACTTGCTTGTTCAGCGCAAGCATCTTCGGTTGGTTTTGTGTGATGTTAGTTTGTAGCTCTTTACGGATCTTATTGGTGAAGTCACCAACCAATTGGTTCATCAATTCACCTAATACATCACCTACTTCGTCTGAAGTATGAAGTACAGCGAGTTCGTTTTCAGGCATGCCCATATTGCGCATGTAATTGGTGTAGATCTCTAGCGCTGCTTTCGACGTAAAATTGATAACAACAAGACCAGAAAAACCGCCGTCAAACAGAACGAAGCAACCAAAGTCTGGCTTTAAGCTTGTCTTGTTGATCTTTTGAACCATGGCTGAATAGGACACCTGAGAAGCCGTCGCTGAAGTAAGTACGCTTGAGACTGATTGGCATAGTTTAAGAAGGATATCTTCAGTTGTGACTGTTTTGTTTTTTTTCATTGTGATGTGCTCGTGGAGATGTCTTAAACAAAATGTTATTCAGTATATTACTACTGAATTAAGACGAAAGTGACTATTTCTCCATTCTTGCACTGAGATTCTGATTTGATCACCTTTTTATATGATCTTAATAGTAGTAAAGTGACGAAATTCAAAGAAAATTATTAAAAATCTCAGATAACCCAATGCTGATAGGATCAGCGAAGTAGGGGCAGGAAGCAAATGTTACCAAGACTTCAACTCAATGCTGATGTCGATCCAGTTGTCGTACGCTTTTTAGATGAACTAAAAACAGCGGGCTTTACTGGCGACATTGAATCTCAATATTCTAGCCGTTTGGCTGTGGCGACTGATAACAGTGTCTATCAGCAATTGCCGCAGGCGGTCATCCTTCCTAAAACAACGCAAGACGTTGTGCTTATCGGTAAAGTGGTTTCTAAATCCGCTTACGAACGTGTGACTTTCTCCCCTCGCGGTGGTGGTACGGGAACCAACGGACAATCTTTAACAAAAGGTGTCGTGGTTGACCTATCAAGATACATGAATAAGGTTCTTGAGATTAACGAGAAAGAAGGCTGGGTAAGAGTTCAGTCTGGTGTCGTTAAAGATCAATTGAATGATGCAGTTCGCCCTTATGGTTACTTTTTCTCTCCAGACCTTTCTACCAGTAACCGAGCAACTTTAGGCGGCATGATCAATACCGATGCTTCGGGTCAAGGGTCATTGAAGTACGGTAAAACGTCAGACCATGTATTGTCGCTGCAAGCGGTGTTCGCAGATGGTTCATGTCTAGAATCTGATTTATCACATGGCTTACCCGTTGAGGGTGAATTCGCTCACCATGCACTTGCGGTGACTGAGGCGGTTTGTCGAGACAAGCGCGCTCAAATCTTAGATAAATTCCCTTCGCTGAACCGCTTCTTAACAGGCTATGACCTAAAGAACGCGATAAGTGAACAAGACGATAGCTTTGACCTGACTCGCGTTCTATGTGGCGCTGAAGGCTCGTTAGCATTCATTACAGAAGCAAAGTTAAACTTAACCAAGATTCCAAAAGCGCGCACACTGGTCAACGTCAAATACAACACGTTTGATTCTGCGCTGCGTAATGCGCCGTTCATGGTAGAAGCTAAAGCGCTGTCTGTTGAAACGGTGGATTCAAGAGTATTGAACTTAGCGAAGCAAGACATTGTTTGGCACACCGTGAGCGACCTGCTGACCGATGTACCGAACAAAGAGATGCTTGGCATCAACATGGTTGAGTTTGCAGGTCAAGATGAAGCGGAAGTTGAACAGCAAGTTCAAGCGCTGACTGCGCGCCTTGAAACCATGGTTGAAAGCGAAGAAGCGGGCGTGATTGGCTTCCAAGTGTGTAGCGACTTGGCGAGCATTGGCCGAATCTACAACATGCGTAAGAAAGCGGTGGGTTTATTAGGTGCGGCGAAAGGCCGAGCTAAGCCAGTCGCTTTTGCGGAAGATACTTGTGTCCCCCCTGAAAACTTGGCTGACTTCATCGCTGAGTTTAGAGTCCTGCTTGATTCAAAAAAGTTGAACTACGGCATGTTTGGTCACGTTGATGCTGGCGTTTTGCACGTTCGTCCAGCATTAGATTTGTGTGACCCGATGCAAGAAGCCTTGATGCATGAGGTCTCTGATGAAGTGGTTAAGTTGGTGGCGAAATATGGTGGCTTAATGTGGGGTGAACACGGTAAAGGCTTCCGTTCTGAGTATGGACCAGACTTCTTTGGTGAAGAGCTATTTACCGAATTAAGACGTGTTAAAGCGGCATTCGACCCGCACAACAAAATGAACCCTGGCAAGATCTGTACGCCCTTAGAAAGTGACGCTGAATTGGTGAAGGTCACTGATACTAAGCGTGGTTTCTACGATCGTCAGATCGACGTACAAGTTCGTGACAGCTTCAAGCAAGCGATGGAATGTAACGGTAACGGCTTGTGTTTCAATTACGATACGAGCTCGCCAATGTGTCCTTCAATGAAAGTTACGGCTGACCGACGTCATTCACCGAAAGGCCGCGCAGGCTTGGTTCGAGAATGGTTGCGCCAACTGACTGAACAGGGTGTAGATATTCTCGACCTTGAACAAGAAGCGTTGAAAGACAACACACCCGTTAAAACCATGGTTGAGCGTGTTCGCAACACGATGAACAAACGCCATGAGTACGATTTCTCGCATGAAGTCCATGAAGCGATGAACGGTTGTCTTGCATGTAAAGCATGTGCGAGCCAGTGTCCGATCAAAGTTGATGTGCCGAGTTTCCGTTCACGATTCTTAAATATCTATTACTCACGCTACCAACGTCCTGCGAAAGATTACTTGGTGGCTAATATCGAGACCATGCTGCCATTGATGGCGAAAGCGCCGAAAGTGGTGAACGCAGCATTGGGTCAAAAGTGGATCCAAACCGCAACGGCTAAAACGATTGGTTATGTTGATGCACCACTGATGTCGGTGCCGACGCTAAAAAATCGTCTGTCAAGTAAAGAGCTGCAACTCTTCGACTTACAGTATTTAGAAGGCTTGTCTTCTGAACAGAAGAAACAGCATGTGTTGATCGTTCAAGACCCGTTTACCAGCTTCTATGATGCAGAGGTGATTGAAGACTTCGTCACTCTGGCTCAAAAGCTTGGCAAAACACCAGTACTACTGCCGTTCAAACCGAATGGTAAAGCGCTGCACATCAAGGGTTTCTTAAATCGTTTTGCACGTGAGGCGAAATCGACTTCTGATTTCTTGTCGATGGTAGCTGACATCGGCATTCCTTTAGTGGGTGTTGATCCGGCGTTAGTACTTTGTTATCGCGATGAATATGTCGAGATCTTAGGTGACAAACGTGGCGACTTTGATGTGCTCACGGTGCATGAATGGTTAATGCCATCGTTGGGTGAATTCGAAGCGCGCTCATCAAGTGAAGAGATGTGGTACTTGTTCGCTCACTGTACTGAGAAGACCAAGATGCCAAACGCTGAAAAAGAGTGGGGCGCAATCTTTAAACACTTTGGTGCTGCGTTAACCAGTGTTCCTGTCGGCTGTTGTGGTATGGCGGGTACTTTTGGTCACGAAGTCGATAAGCTACAAATGTCGAAAGACATATACGGTCTAAGTTGGAAGCCAAGGATGCAAGACTTACCGAAAGAGCGTTGCTTAGTGACAGGATATTCATGCCGAAGCCAAGTGAAGCGTTTTGAGGGTGAGAAGCTTGCCCACCCATTACAGGCGCTAGCCAAAATTCTTTAATACATTTAGCCCAGCAATTGCTGGGCTTTTTTCTAAACTAACAATGGAATTGTTAATAAGGAAAGCTATGAGATTTCTTGAATTAAAAGTCCCCCCGGTTGCTCTTTTTATATTGGTCTTAGTCGCCTCTTACTTCAGCGCTCAACAGTTGAATACAGGGGCAGTAGGATTGCCGTTTAAGTTCATCATTCTTGGTGTCGGAATAGTTTTGAGCGGCGTTATTGGATTGGCTGGTGTTTGGGAATTTCGAAAACAGAAAACTACCGTTAATCCTATTAAGGTCGAGACAGCTTCTACCGTCGTCGATAGCGGGATTTTTGGCTACACGCGAAACCCAATGTATCTAGGACTATTCATCCTACTGTTCAGCTTTGGTTACTTCTTCCAGAATATCTTCAGTGTACTACTCAGCTTTGGCTTCGTAATCTACATGAATTACTTCCAAATCAAACCAGAAGAGCGAGCACTAGAGCAATTGTTCGGTGCGGAATATGTTGATTACAAACAAAAGGTTAGACGTTGGGTGTGATTTTTTCTGTGGGGTAATGAGTTAACCAACCACTAATATCCGTTACGTTTTCAAGGTAAGCCATATTTTGGTGTGCTTACCTTTTATATTTATTTTTTATCAAATAACCTGCCCGTCATTATTAAAACAAATGAAAGGTTAGGTAATGAAAGTTATCCAGACAAAATGGTTGCCACTAAGTATTTATGCGGTTGGCCTCTCTTCAATGCCGGTGTTGGCAGATATCTCTCCTCAAATTATCAACGGTAACGAAGCGACAAAAGGTAGTTGGCCATTCATGGTCGCGCTTGTTTCAAAAAATATGGACGCCTACGAAGGGCAGTTCTGCGGCGCAAGTTTCATTGGTGAGCGATATGTACTTACAGCAGCACACTGTATCGAAGCAAGCAGTAACCAAGATTTTGAGGTTGTCATTGGTGTCTCTGATCTTTCTTCGCCCGACGTAGAGCAGCACCGCTATTCTGTTGAGCAAATTTATACCCATGAAAATTATACTCAAGAGCCTGCGAGCAATGACATTGCCATTATTGAGCTTAGTGACAGGCCCACGAAGTCTGCGGTCAACCTTGTCGATGGTCATGTCCGTGATAATTTGAATGCAGGTCAGATGCTAACGGTCATAGGGTGGGGTGACCAGAATTCATCAGAAGAGCAATACTCATCGACGAGTAAGTTGAATCAAGTGAATGTTCCCTTGGTTAGTCAGCGTGAATGTAACCTTGGTCAAGGAGATGGATATTCAGATATTGGCTCTGATGCTTTTTGTGCTGGTTACAAAGAAGGTGGTCGTGACTCATGTAATGGAGATAGCGGTGGCCCAATCATGTTATACACCAATGGTAACTACGAACAGCTAGGTCTTGTGAGTTGGGGGGAAGGTTGTGCACAGCCAAATGCATTCGGCGTATACACCAACATAAGCCACTTTGCTGACTGGATTGATAAGAAGACGGCAGGTTTTAGTTACCAAACTAAAGTGATGTTAGGCGCTCAACCTTTGGGCCTACTTGAACACAAGTTTGAATTTACGAACAAATCAGATCAAGAGATTAATGTAACCAACGTATCTTTAGCTGTCGGTACAAACGATCCCATAACTTACAATGGCAGTGCAATCATAAAGAGCAATAGTTGTATGACGCTATCGCCGAATGAGAGTTGTGAAGTGGCTGTAAGCTACAACATAGACTCAGTGGGTAACCATGGTTTTGGTGTCAAGCTTTCGACCGACTCACTAGTCGATGTGGTGACGTCAAAGGCATATGCTATTGGCGCGAATGAGGTTTCTGACACGGTGAACGTGCTCGTCACTCTACCTAAAAATGGTGTATACAGCACCGAAGCTTGGGATGTTGAAGGGAATACGATAGCTTCACCGGATATCGGCAATGGTCAATCCACCGCATTCATTGTTGAAGGTATCCCAACTGGTACTGTGTCTTTGGATCTAACCGTATTTTCTGAAGAAGAACATGACTATATGGAGATCTATATTAACGGCTTTGAAGTCGGCGCGTTTGCGGGGCAACTATCTGGGACTGTTGAATTGCCAATGGCGAGAGCTAAAGACAATAGTTTTATGATTGCGTACAGCAAAGATGAGGTGGGGGCTGCAGGGCATGACAGAGTGACCATTAAGAACTTTGCTTATACCGATGAGATTAAAGAGTTAAGCTTAACGGAAGACCCAATCATCAAAAAGACAGGTGGTTCACTAGGTTGGTATTGGCTGGTGATGCTTTTAGGCGGCGCGATGAGACGTAAGTCATTTTCGTTATTTAAGAGGGAAGGTAGTCAGTAAAGACCTGTGACTGTCATTTAAACCATGGTCTATTGTTAAGAATGAAAAAGCCCAGCTTGAGGATATCAAGCTGGGCTTTATTGATCTTACTCTAGAGCTTATTTACATCGAGATGTGTAAATAAGGATGCTGATTAAGCGGCGGCTGCGAACTGAGCTAGAAACATCTCTTTACGCTCGTTGAAGCGGTTTACTAGGTCGTCTACAGAAGCTTGGTCGTATGGCTTAAGACCACTTGCTACCATGCGCTTCACGCCTTTACCGACTACTTCGCCGTCTTCTTTGAAGTCGAAGTTCAGAGTCACGATGCCACGCTTGCCTTCAACATCAAAAGTTGCGCCAGAGAATTCAACTTCTGGGTGAGACAGGTCTAGGCGAGTAAATTCAACTTCCATGCTCTCGTAAATCACAAGAGGACGTTGGCAGTTGATCATCATCTGTTGTTCTTCCATAAGAGGAACCATGATGTGTGGGAAGTTCATGCCAGAGAACTTAACGTAGTTTGTTACTACGTGCTCGATGAACGCTTGGTCGTGGCTCTTTTCACCTTCACAAGACATGTGTAGGTACTCTTTGCCTTTCTCGTCAACCAGTGAGCTTTCTTTCTCACATTTGTTGTCAACGCTTAGCGCAATACCGTTACCAACCATACCTGAAAAATCAAAACGCATTTTTTGGCTGATGCCTTCTTTCTGCAGAAGGACTGCAAACAAAAGGTCGCCAGGCACGCAGAAGCGCTTGTTGTCTTCATCGTGAATTGGGTTGAAGTCAGCGGCTACTTTTTTAGCAAAGTGGCTAGCCTGTTCACGAGTGAATTGAAATTGATTGTCTTCAGTAGAAAAGTAAGGTGTCAGAAACATAGTATCGCTATTAGTCATCAAATCTGGGGTGGATTATAGCTAACTAACTTCGCTCTAATGGTCTATCCAGTTAACTTTTCTTATATATCAACCGATTAGATAAATACGTTGGATGGTATGTGGGGGTTTTAAGGAGGATATGGTGATTAGCTCAATGCAACAAGGGCTAATCAATAGCCCTTGTTTATATAACACTCTAATGAGCGTTGTTCAGATTGTTTCTGCCTTAAAAGCTACACAGAGTCCCCTCAGGCATTAGGTGGTTATGCACTGATAACTTGAGTAATAGGTTAGCTTGTTCAATATCCGGAGCAAAATATCGGTCTTTATCGTAGAAGCTGACTTTTTCACGCAGAATCTGTTTCGCTTCTTCGACACGAGGGGACGATAGATTTGGTGCTCGGAAATCGAGTCCTTGTGCTGCTGCTAAGTATTCTACTGCCAATATTCCACGGGTGTTTTCAGCCATGTACCTAAGCCTACGAGCGGCAAAGGTGGCCATTGATACGTGGTCTTCTTGGTTTGCAGAAGTAGGTAGGCTGTCTATTGACGCAGGGTGCGCTAAGGTTTTGTTCTCACTCGCCAATGCTGCAGAGGTAACCTGAGCAATCATAAAACCTGAGTTCACGCCGCCGTTATCGACCAAGAAAGGTGGTAGCTTGCTTAGTGCACTATCAATCAGCAATGCCATTCTTCGTTCTGACAGGCTACCTATCTCGGCAATGGCCAACGCAAGGTTATCGGCTGCCATTGCGACGGGTTCTGCGTGGAAGTTACCCCCTGAAATAATATCGCCATCATCAGCGAAAACCAGCGGGTTGTCCGATACCGAGTTCGCTTCAACATTTAAAATTTCAGCTGAGTTACGAATCTGCTGTAAGCAGGCACCCATCACTTGAGGCTGACAACGCAGTGAGTAAGGATCTTGAACCTTTTCACAACAAGTGTGTGATTCACCAATCTCACTCTTTTGATCGAGCATATGGCGGTAAGCAAGCGCTGCATCCATTTGGCCACGATGACCACGAACGCGGTGAATACGAGGGTCAAATGGGCGGCGACTACCGAGTGCTGCTTCAACAGACATCGCGCCACACACTGTTGCAGATGCAAACAAGTCTTCCGCTGCGAACAGACCTTCTAATGCGAATGCAGTCGATGCTTGTGTGCCATTTAACAGCGCTAAGCCTTCTTTCGGCGCTAACGTGATTGGCTCAAGGCCTGCGATCTGCATTGCTTCTAAACCTGTGATGATCTTGCCGTTGTGACGTGCTTGACCTTCACCTAGCAGAACGGTACTCATGTGGGCAAGGGGAGCAAGATCTCCAGATGCACCTACTGAGCCTTTCTGTGGTACACATGGGTAAACCTGTGCGTTTACAAGATCAATAAGGGCATTAATCACTTTGAGGCGGATACCCGAGTAACCGCGAGACAAGCTGTTAATCTTCAATACCATCATCAAACGCACGGTTTCATCAGACATAAATTTGCCAATGCCCGCTGCGTGAGAAAGTACGATACTTTTCTGTAGAACTTCGAGATCTTCAGGGGCGATTTTGGTATTTGCTAGTAAGCCAAAACCTGTGTTGATGCCGTATACAGTGCGATCTTCAGCAATCACTTGTTCGACAACGTGCATGCTCGCTTCAATATCAGGGATAGCTGCAGGATCCAGTGACAGGTTCACAGGGCTACGGCTGATTTTACGAAGTTCAGATAGGCCTAGAAGTCCTGGCTTAAGTAATAAATTCAACATGTTATCTCCAGGTATTAAAGGCGACGAAGTTCTTCGTTTAGCATAGGTAAATCAAGCTTCTGTTCTTTAGCACACTGCTTGGCAATATCGTAACCCGCATCTGCATGACGCATCACGCCGGTTGCTGGATCATTGTGAAGTACGCGAGCAATACGTTGCGAAGCATCTTCACTGCCGTCACAACAAATCACCATACCCGAGTGTTGTGAGAAGCCCATACCAACGCCGCCACCGTGGTGCAAAGAAACCCAAGTTGCGCCACCAGCTGTGTTCAGAAGGGCATTCAATAGAGGCCAATCAGACACTGCATCTGAGCCATCCATCATGCCTTCAGTTTCGCGGTTCGGGCTCGCTACTGAACCTGAATCTAGGTGGTCACGACCGATAACAACTGGTGCTTTTAGTTCGCCATTTTTAACCATTTCATTGAATGCTTGGCCTAAACGTTCACGATCTTTCAATCCAACCCAACAAATACGCGCTGGTAGGCCTTGGAACTGAATGCGTTCACGCGCCATATCTAGCCAGTTATGTAGATGCGGGTTGTCTGGAATCAGTTCTTTTACTTTTTGGTCTGTTTTGTAGATGTCTTCCGGGTCACCAGATAGGGCAGCCCAACGGAAAGGACCAATACCTTCGCAGAATAAAGGTCGAATATAAGCAGGAACGAAGCCTGGGAAATCAAATGCGTTTTCCACGCCTTCTTCTAGTGCCATTTGGCGAATGTTGTTGCCGTAATCTACGGTTGCTGCGCCGCGGTATTGTAGGTCGAGCATCGCTTGAACTTGAATCGCCATCGATTGTTTCGCGGCTTTCACCACTTTTGCTTCATCAATGGTGCGCTCTTGCGCTGCTTTCTCCATTGTCCAACCTTGCGGTAAGTAACCGTTCAGTGGATCGTGGGCAGATGTTTGGTCAGTTACTACGTCAGGCGTGATGTTACGTTCAACTAACTCTGGGAATACGTCTGCGGCGTTACCTAATAGACCAACAGAGATAGGTGTGTCTGACTCTTTAATCATTGCCATTGCTTCATCTAAACTGGTGGCTTTTTTGTCTACATAGCCAGTACGTAAGCGGTAGTCGATTCGTGATTCATCACATTCAACCGCGATCATTGAGAAGCCAGCCATAGTTGCAGCAAGAGGCTGAGCGCCGCCCATACCGCCAAGGCCGCCAGTTAGAACCCACTTGCCATTCGCTTCACCTTGGAAGTGCTTCTTCGCGATAGCGACAAAGGTTTCGTAAGTACCTTGAACGATGCCTTGTGAGCCAATGTAAATCCAGCTACCTGCGGTCATTTGGCCGTACATCATCAAGCCTTCTTTATCGAGTTCGTTGAAGTGTTCCCAGTTTGCCCAGTGTGGAACAAGGTTCGAGTTAGCGATCAGTACGCGAGGTGCGTTTTTATGAGTCGGGAATACGCCTACAGGTTTACCTGATTGAACAAGTAACGTTTGATCGTCTTCTAAACGCTCTAATACTTCAACAATCTTGTCATAACATTTCCAATCACGTGCCGCGCGACCGATACTGCCATACACAACCAGTGCATGTGGGTGTTCTGCCACATCAGGGTCTAGGTTGTTCATCAGCATACGCAGTGGTGCTTCTGTTAACCAAGATTTAGCGCGCAAAGTGGTGCCATGAGGTGCGCGAATTTCGCGAGTCGTGTCGAGACGAGGGTCACTGTTGTGGTGTTCCGTCATTTTGGAATTCCTTCTGTTTCACGTTATATCGTTGTAGTTGTAGTTGTAGTTGTAGTTATCGGTATAGCTGGATTAGTCGCCTGCCATTGCACTGGCAATATCCCAACACAAACGTGCCGCCAATCGAGCCGTTTGGCCATCGATGTCGTAGTCTGGGTTATATTCCGCAATGTCCGCGATAATGAGTTTTTTACTGTGTTTAAAAATCTGTTCTAGAAAAGGAGCGAGTGCTTCATAGTTCACGCCTCTTGCTGCTGGTGCACTTACACCCGGTGCAGTCGCCGCAGGGAAGACATCGAGATCAATAGTGAGATAGAGGTAATCACAGTCAGCGATGAATTTTTGCAACTTAACCAGTTGAGCGACTTGGTTTACTTGGGTCATGTTGCGGTCGTGTTCATACCAAACGCCCAGTTGGTCGGCTTTGTTAAACAGCGCTTTGGTATTGCTAGCTGCACTCACACCAAGACAAGCGTAATGAAACGGCCATTGATACGTTTGGCAGTAGTCACTTATTTGGTTAAACGGTGTGCCTGAGCTTGGTTTGACGTCAGCGATGTCGCTTTCAAATTCACGAAGATCAAAGTGAGCATCAAAGTTAACGATGCCTATCTTAGGTTTGCGCTCTGGTTGAATATTATTTAGATGCTCAGCGAGGCCTTGGAACGATGCCCAAGCCACTTCGTGACCGCCGCCAAGGGTAATCACTTTGTTGGTTGATAAAGCATTAGCAATAACAGAAGCACACTGTTTTTGGCTGACTTCGAGCTGGCCATCATTGCACTCGATATCACCAAGATCCGCGATGTGTGCGTCACTGTGCCAAGCCATATTAGCCAACGCTTGGCGAATCAGGTTGGGTGCTTGTTTCGCGCCCACGCGTCCTTTATTTCTTGCGACACCGGCATCGCTGGCAAAGCCAACCAAGGCGACAGCGCTGTCAGTCAGATCGTCACTTAAATCACTACTTTGCACTTGCTTGGTAATGTGATGAACGCGAGTACCGAGTGCGCCATCTTCAAGATCATTACGCCCTGTCCACACAAAGTTATGTACGGTTTTTACGTTCTCTTGGATGCCGTTGGACTTAGATTGAGTCATGACACACCTCGCCATTAACAATACGTTTATGCAGATGAGGAACACCGACTTGATAGCTCAAGTCGGCAGAGTGCTCGATATTCCAGATAGCTAAATCTGCGGCATAACCCACTTCGACTTTGCCTTTGGTTTGTGAGTCGCCAATGGCAGCCGCAGCATGACAAGTCACACCGCGCAACGCCTCTTCAGGCGTCGTGCCAAACAGGGTGCAGCTCATGTTCATCATTAACGTTAGGTCAGCAAAAGGAGAAGTACCGGGGTTTAAGTCGGTCGCTATCGCCATTGGAATGTTGTGTTCGCGAAGTAGGGCAATAGGTGGCTGTTGAGTCTCTTTTAGGAAATAGAAAGCGCCGGGTAATAAGGTTGCAACTGTGCCTGATTCTGCCAGCGCTTTGACTCCGGTTTCATCAAGGTATTCAACATGGTCAACAGAGAGTGCACCGTATTTTGCTGCAAGCGCGCTGCCACCCATATTCGAAAGTTGTTCAGTGTGGCCTTTAATCGCGAGGCCATGCTGTTTAGCCGCTGCAAATACGCGTTCGGTTTGTTCTAGGTTGAAGCCGATAGATTCGCAAAACACGTCAACTGCATCAGCTAACCCTTGCTCTGCAGCTTTAGGGATAATCTCTTGGCAAACCAGATCAATGTAACGATCGGGCTGCTCTTTATACTCTGGTGGTACAGCATGGGCAGCGAGGAGAGTAGTGGTGATCTTAATACGACGATGATTTTCTAACGCTTTAGCCGCGCGTAACATCTTGAGTTCATCATCAAGCGTTAAACCATAGCCAGATTTTACTTCGATGCTGGTTACGCCACTTCTTAGCAGGCCATCGAGTCTCGGCAAAGCCATTTCAACCAGTTCGGATTCTTGTGCTGCGCGTGTTGCCGTGACTGTTGCTAGAATCCCACCGCCTTGTTTGGCGATGTCCGTGTAAGAGACACCATTCAAACGCTGTTCAAATTCGTTGGCGCGATTACCTGCAAATACGAGATGAGTGTGGCAATCAATTAACCCTGGTGTTACTAGCTTGTTCTTGCAGTCATAGGTGACGTAATCCAAAGAACCATCAATGCTCGGTTGCTCTAACTCAGAAGCAAGGGCCTCGTGGTTTGAACAAGAGATGGACACGATCTTACCGTTTTCGATAACGATATCTTGAGGGGAAGAGGGCTGATAACCATCGGCTCCCGAACTCATGGAGACCACTCGTGCGTTTTTGAGGATCAAATTCATAATCACCTAGATCTTTGCTAAACATTAAATGTATATACAAATAAATAGGCTAAACGCTGAACCGAATCAAGTTGATGTTGCAAAAATGTGATCGGCGATCAGGATGATGTTCTTTAATCTAGAAGTATCTTGGAGCTTAATTTGTACTTAGAGCCAGGATGGTAGAGTAATGCAAAGCTGATGAGACGTTCTTTACTCCATGTTCTTCTATTCAAAAGAAGGCAAGGCTCTGATTCAGAAAGCTTTAGTGACGTTCTAATTTGAGAGTCCGGAATAATAGCTTCAACCGTGTGTTCGATCGCACTCAACGGGCAGCTTTTTGAAAGGTATTCGTTGGGTGTAGAGGTTGAAAAATCTTGCTCTAGGTATTTTGGAGCGGCTTGAGAGTTCACCCAGCGCGCTTCCAGTTGTATCGGCGTGTTGTCGGCAAAGTGTATGATTTCACTATAGAACACCTCTGCGTTAATCATCACACCTAACCGTGTAGCCGTGCTTTCATCAGCCTTGATGCTATCGTGCTTGATAACTTCGCTAGTATACGTTTGGCCTCGGTCTTTGATTTCTTGCGCGATGTTGTTGATATCAAGCAGTGGAGATTGCGCTTTTTCGTCTGGTTCACAAACAAAAGTACCTAGTCTTGGTTTCCTGATTAGCTTGCCTTCAGACACAAGATCTCGAATGGCTTTGTTGACCGTCATTCTACTCACATTGAACTGCTCTGTGAGTTCGAGTTCGGTGGTGATTTGATAACCCACCGGCCAGTGACCATTGGTGATTTTGTCGTCTATGAACTGTTTTATCTGAAGGTAGAGCGGCGCTTTCGACATAATGAAACCTTATTTGACTATACAAATAGAGTAACGGATTTTTTCATGATTTCAACATTTCCTCGGGCAATGTGACCTTATTCAACATAGATGGGGCAAATTGCTTGATTCTGTGAGGCAAGTGTCGCAAATTGTCACGCAATAACTATTCGTAAATCAAATAATTAGAAAGGGAAATAATATGTTTAAGAAATTGAAGGCCTCGTTGGGCATTGGTGCAGCAAAGGTTGATACCGTCTTAGATAATATTGACGTTTTCCAAGGTGGCGAGTTGTCTGGTAACGTTCACATCATTGGTGGCGATGTTGAGCAACAAATCGATATGATTAACTTGGTTCTCAACACAGAAGTGAAAGTGGAAACAGAAGACAGCACCAGTTACGAAACTTTTTCACTGGGTCGTATTCAAGCCGTAGAGCCTTTCGTGATCCAACCGGGCGAAACCAAACTGGTTCCATTCCGTCTTAAACTTAATGATGAAACGCCGGTCACAGCATTGAATGCACAAATGAACCAGTGTCATGTGTGGGTTGAAACCAACCTAGATATCGGCTTCGCGATTGACCCTAAAGACCGTGACTTTATCTCTGTTCATCCACTGCCAACAGTCGCTAAAATCATCCAAGGTGTGGAAGCATCGGGCATGGCAATGGTGAAGGCAGACGTAGAGAAGGGCTTCTTAAAAGGCAATAGCTTTGCTTCTCGCTCAGGCTGTTACCAAGAGATTGAGTTTCGCAGCGGCGGCTTTATGAATAACAAAGAGATTGAACTGTCATTCATAGTAGATGGTTCTATGGTTCACTGCTTAGCCGAAATTGACCGCTCACTGAGCTTCCGCGGTGACCAATACATTTCATTTAGCTTACCTGCTAATGCTGCTGATTCAGATATTCGCAATGCAGTTTCAAGAATCATGAGTGCGTAGTTTCCTCTCTGTTAGTAGTCTCTCTATTAATAGGTTCAATATGATTTCTAAAGCCGAACTTAAACGTTCGGCTTTTTTGTATTGTAGATAAAGCCAACGAATTAATGATTGAGCTATGGGTAAGGCGTTAGAAGGATCTATATAGAAGAGACATTTCAGTCATATAGTTTTTGTGGTGCTACGGGACTAACATTGTCATTTCATATTATTTCGTTACAATGTTCGGCTACTCACAAATGTGGCATCTGTATTTGCTTCTATGTGGGTATATTTATTATGCATATATCCCCAATCAACGTACTAGTTGATTGAAAGACATATATTAAACATTTTCATGTGTTGCTTGGTGTGCCTCAAGACGTGAATTTCCCTTCTTATTGCACTTCCTATTTACCATTCATAAATCTTGTTATAATTCTTTTAATACAATCACTTAACCAAAATAACATCATTCAAATCATTTGCTGGATCATAGCTCATAATGATTAGAAGACACTTGCATTCATATGAGATTTGTACCAAATTTGTACCAAATATTTTTGGTACAAACGAATGGCAATCACAGATGCTTGGCTAAGAGCTACACAAGGTAAGCCTTACAAAGGGCAACCCGAAGTCACCCATAGAGATGGCTTAGGCGTGCGTGTGAGTCCTAAAGGTAAAGTGACCTGGGTTTACCGCGTTACCTACCTAGGTAAAGCCATAAAAATGAAACTTGGCGAATACCCAGCTATGAAGATGCGCGATGCATTACGCGAGCGTGAAAAGAAAGCTGAGTTAGTTACCTTAGGCATCGACCCAAGAACAGGCATCAACCCTTCAGACAAAGCCCTACCAAGTACTGTAGACGACTTAATCGACTATTGGGTTGAACACCACGGCAAAGACAACGTAAAGCAGTGGCAAGCACTTGAGAAGATGTTTAGAACAGACATCAGCCCATATTTAGGTCAGCGCCAAGCCAAACACCTAGAACTGACTGACTACATGCCAGTGTTTCAAAAGGCTAAGAATCGCGTGAGTGCAAAACATTCAGCAAATCTTATGTCACGCTTTAAACAAGTGCTCTCTTATGCTGTTCGTCACGGTTTACTTAAATACAACATGCTTGCAGAAGTAAAGAAAGCCGATGTAGGTGCACCAACAGACACCAAAAAGAGTAAGCAGACAGAAGCAGGCATTAAAGCACTATGGAAAGCCATTGACGACATCGGTGTGCATGAGAGCAACAAAAACTTCTTACGCCTTATGATGATATTCGCGAACCGCAGTAATGAGCTGCGCTTAGCGAAGAAGCAAGATTTTGATTTAGAAGCACTAGTGTGGACAGTACCAGCAGAGAACAACAAGATCAGAAAAAAGCAGGGCGGGGCAATTCGACGCGCGATTCCGCCATTGGCAGAAGAAGTGATTCGAAACCAGTTTGCCATTTATCCTGATCTTGAAATCATGTTCCCACCAGTGAAAGTGGAAGCCGATAGGCCAATGTCCGAGAACGTGCCCGTAGAGTTTGGCCGTAAACTGGCTGATGCGATAGAGACGGCGGGTTTCCCTAGAACGACCAATCATGACATGCGAAGAACGGCTCGTAATATGTGGGAAGCGATGGGTGTTCCATTTCATGTGGCAGAAACTATGCTCGGTCACAAAGTGCACCGTGGCGTACAGAGCCACTATTTGGATTACGATTATTTAGATGAGCAGAGAGAATCTTATAGTTTATGGGCTGCTTTTATTAAGTGTGAAAATGAATAGTTGTAGTAACTCACAATTGGACAAAAATCATTTTTGTAAAGTCGAAAATTAGCAATTCATAAAGAACTAAAAGTAAGGTAAATAGCTGAACTTGACGTCCAGCGAAGATAAGGAGAAGCGCTACCTAATACAGCCTATATAAGACAATTCACTCATTCATAAGGTGGAACTCTCTGCCTTGAGATGACTGCGCTCGCCTTACAAAAAACGCTAAGGTAGCCATCCTTCTAGAGCAGATCGCACAATTTACTTATATAGACACTTCGGATGTATTCAACTCCCGGAATTTAACGCTCGCTACGCAGCGCTTAATCCTTATTTGTTAGCAATCTTCGTCCAAAGCGAACCAAGTAAATCATTTGACCATTCGTAGATATATGAATCATCATCAAGTGCTTTTAATACTAAATATTCCAAGTCACAGAAATTATTTTTATACTGTTTTACACATGATATATGAAAAATTTCCATTGAAGGAAGTGCCAAGCCATTACCATGGTTAAAGTAGTCATCAAACTCACCTTCCATAACAGAAATAATAGAAGGAGGTCGGTATATATTGATTTCAGATATGTCTTTAAATTCTTCTAAGTAAAACTTGGCTTTTTTATACGTACTTGAAAGTTCCAAGGCAGCACTAATATGAAGCAAATAAATTGCTGTGTTTAAGCCAGCCCAACAAATACCAACTTTATCTAAGCTTTTTTCAAGCGCTTCGATCTGGTTAACTTGGAACTCACCTTTATTGGAAGATAAAACAATACACAAACAAATTAGCTGAGGGGCACAACCAAGGATGAATTCATCGTAATCTCTAGACATCCCAAATGATGGTGTAATCATTGGCATATAGGCATTATTGCGCTGCCACTCAACTAGCATTGATGACCAATGAGCTGATTTATCACTATCTTCGCTCATCCCACAAAGCATCGAGCAAAGTATGGGAACATGCCATTGACTGCCAAGGTATGAATCTAACATTGTATTCGTAAATTCATGCTTAGAGTCATCCGTTATCAATTGAATGAAATCGGGGAACAAATCTGAATCAGTCCTACTCATTCGTATATATGATGAAATAACTTCCTCTTTCGATAATCCAAGCTTTACTGAGTGCATTAGCAATTCTGAGTAAGTTACTTTATTGGCCCAAAGTTTTGATGAAAGCAATTGATGTAGAGATAAATAATCAACATCGTTTTTAACCCTTGAATGCTGATTAAGGATATCTTTAATTAGATTATTGGCGCTATCACTTCCGACCAAATATATACGGTAATTATATTTACCATATTGGGCTTCTAAGTTCCTTGGTCGACTTGAATGCACACCACCTTGAGCTACAATATGAAAGAAGAAAAGAGGTTTTTCAAATGCTCTATTTTCTTGTGCGTATACTTTTAATGGATTATTTGTCATCCCGTTAGTGGCTTTACTTTCAACTTCAAAGATAAATAAAGGAAATCGATTGCCCTTTTTTGAAAACCAAGCAACGTCAACTGCTGGAGATTCACCATATATTGCTTCATCTACAGGAAACTCTTCCTCAACATGATAACCAAGGACACGGCCTAAATAGGCAATCCCCTCAATTAACTCTTTCCCTAACACAAGTTTATGGTCTGCCATGAGGGTTCAAATTCTCCTGATTAGCTACTAACACAACTCAAAGAAAACGCTCAATAATCTGATCTACACACTCTTGGTTAAACTCTTCAAAATCAACAGCTTTACCCATTTCAAGAAGTTGGTCTCTGGTTGGGTAACGTAATGTTCTCAGATCCGTAGCGTTTACTTGGGTATGACCATTCATTTGACGGAAATACTTATCTACTAGCGAGCTATTCAAAAATACCCAAAGACCTTTAGCAAGACCATCATGCAATGGTTTGCCTAATGCGTGAAAGTAGTTAGTTTTATTTTCAAAACCAACGACTTCAACGTCTGCTACATCAGCCGTATAGACTGAAGCTACGATTCTACGTTTTTCTTCTTTAGCTGTTAATCTGCGTGTGAGAACATAAGTACCATTCTGAACCATCAGGTTAGCGGTACTTTCATTGTTCAGTAATGCATTAGGCTTTTTAGCATTTTCAACTGGCCATTTAATCGCACATTTTTGTAGGTGTTGAGGAAAAATCAAAGGAACTGAATCATCAACAAAGTCAGTACTTAAATTTTCTCTAGTTCGGAAGTCTACAACTTTACCTGTACTTGCCTGAATCTCAAGATCTTCAAGTGAACACGGTAAACCACCTGCTCTAGTCGCTACATTCTGTTCTTCTTCATCAGTGATAATGTGAATAAACCTATCAGGATTGTTTTCACTTACTACTTTGTCAAAAGGCACTTCATAAACAAATGGATTAGGATCTTCTGCACAAGAGCTAGAACTAACCATTACAGTGTCTCGTTGTGGTTCACCTTTCGTTAAGTGATACACAACATTCTCTTGAAGAACTTTATCTGCTTTGAATGCTGATTTACGACTATTAAAAACGTGTATTTTGTTTATCGAACAAGTGTCTAGTAGCAGCTTACGGAAGTCATTGAAGTAAGGACCATTACAGAATGAGCGTGGTGTGATTGCGACAAGCTCACCACCATCTTCTAGTAACTTAACCGCTAGTCCTACGAATGCTGAATATAAATTACCTGTTTCAAAAGCAACTTGTCTGAGGGTTTTACGCTCTTCACCTTTAGCTGCGATTTTTAAATAAGGTGGATTCAGAATAGCTTTATTGTAGCTCGGAGTGAAATCCTCAGTAAGAAGCGTTTGAACAGAATGTTGGATAAAATCTTCTTCAACTACAGTTTGATCCCATTGAACGTTATTCGCTTCACAAGTATTTGAACATTGGGATAAAGTATCAGCCAAGTAATGATTCATTACGCTTGATAGTTCAAAACAAGTAGACTCAATACTTGTAGCATTGCCTTTAACTCGTTCTACAAAAGCAGCCGTTAACGATCCAACACCAGCACCAGCATCTAATAAACGATGCTCACCCTCAACATTTTCAAACATATCTGCAAGAAGCAAAGATACAGAAGAAGAAGACATAAATTGTCCTAACTTACCTCTAAGTTTTTCATCGAGTTTTCCATTTGCTTCAATTCGATTTACATCTGCAATGTCATTCAGATTAAGGGGGATACTTTGAGCCAATTCCGTCATACTTGATCATTTATACAGTAATTTATTGTTCAAAAAGTATCGCAAAAAACCTGCACAAAAGGAAGAAAAAAACCTGCACATAGGTTACATTGTGGGACCTGTTAGATTATTAGCTGATAAATCAAGAAAATGAGAGATAAAAAACTAGAACAAGCTAAAGAAATTCTCAAAGCTCTAGGCTTGCCAAAACAGCAGTATAATGACAGATCCGCTTGGGTCTTTCTGGCTCTTGCTAATGTAAAACCAAATGACGATTGGAGTGTAGCAAATGCGCCACTTCTACCGACCGTTAATATTATGGACTTTATTCGTTCAGAGTATGGTAAAGATTACAAACCAAACTCTCGTGAAACGATTAGAAGACAAACGTTGCACCAATTTGATCAAGCTCAGATTGTCGATAGAAATCGAGATAACCCTGCTAGAGCTACGAATAGTAAGGATAACAACTACTCATTAAATCAGCCTATCATCGAAATCCTACATGCTTACCCTAATAGTAATTGGGAAGAATTGGTTAAAAAATTCCTTGATGAAGTTCCTACTCTACAAGCTATGTACGAGCGAACGATTAATAAAGAAAAGATTCCTGTTCATTTACCTAATGGTAATGAGATAAAATTATCTCCGGGCGCTCACAACCAACTTCATGCTGATATTGTTCACGAGTTTTGCCCTAGATTTGTTGGTGAAGGTGGTAAGGTTCTCTATATCGGTGATACTGCAAGTAGTCGTAATGAGGGTGGTAAACATATGGTTTTAGAAACTGAGTATCTAGAATCACTTAAAGTGCCTCCAATGTCTCACGACAAACTACCAGACGTTGTTGTGTATGATGAAAAACGTCAATGGTTGTTTTTAATTGAAGCTGTAACAAGTCACGGACCTGTAAGCCCCAAACGATGGATTGAATTAGAAGAGGTTCTTGAGGGTTGTTCTGTTGGGCGTGTGTATGTCACCGCTTTTCCTCATAGAGCTGAGTTTCGGAAAAACGCTGCTGATATTGCGTGGGAGACTGAAGTTTGGATTGCTGATAATCCAGATCATATGATTCACTTCAATGGCGATCGATTTCTTGGCCCACACAATAACAAGCCTGAGATTAGCTAACATAAGCCCTGAAATTTTCAGGGCTTATGTTTGTTAAATACCGGATGACTTTTATTAAGGGAAATGTAAATGAATAGCTTGTTAATGAGTAATTACTCTGTCTGATAAAGGGGCAAAGGTGTGTTAACTGAAATCAAGCTAATGTGTGATCACCAAGCGATTCTGTCGTACCTTAACTACCAAGCGACTTTGTCGTTAGCTTAATTACCGAGGGAAATTGACGGTCCTACTTTTTACGTAA